>JAYEKB010000116.1:0-16227 GCA_034660835.1 Thermodesulfobacteriota bacterium | reverse complement strand
GATTTGATTGCACAAAACCGGAGGCGTAGCATGGCTACGTTGAGGATTTTGTAATTGAAAATCGTACAAATATGACCTGAAGCAGAGATGCATAGGTGTGACACTTATTTCTTAACAGGCCCTAAGCAACTACCGGCAGAGATGGATAGTGAAGATCAGCCTGCAAAGCTGTCGGTAAAAAGTTTTTCAATGGCTTCTTTGCCATCGTCGCTCAGGTAACGGGTACCTGAGCCGACAAAGGTATCAAAAGCAATTTTCGGACTTTCTTCCGGCTGCCAGCTGCCATCTTTCCAGGTAAACCAGCCCTTTCGGTTCTGATCATAGACATGCAGGGGACGGTTGAACAGTTTGGCTAACTCTACGGCCCAGCCGGTTCCTCCCTTGACCGAGTTGTCATCCAGGATACTGCCGATAACAAAGACCTGGTGCCCTTTGTTGACCATGTGAAAGATTGCCTGAAGGACCCGCCGTATTTTTTCGGTTTCATAATATGTCCGGTTCATCATGCGGGAAGCGATTTCCATACTGATATCCCCACGCTGAAGGTCTTCTTCAGTCAGGGTAACAGCGTTTCGGTCCCGGTTCAGCCGATGTCCGTCAAAGGTAAAAATAACCTCGCCTGTTCCATATTTTTCAGCTTCCTCACCAAAGGCTGTTTCAGCTCCCTTCAGACCACCGTGATATAATGTACACTCGTCCACCTTCATAACTTGTCACCTTGTTTGAATTACGTTCGTGTTGCCTTGAAAAATACCCGCCGGGGAGCGGGATATCCCTCTATAGTAAGCGCAGGGTTTTCCTTGTCAATAAAATCTTGATACGATTCAAAGATCATCCAGTCCGTTTTTCTTTGCTCGTTACTGCTCATGGGGTGTGAACAGAAGCATTTGATGTCTGTAAAGCCGGCCCTTACAAGCCAGTTGTGCAGGCAGGATGTTGTAGGAACAAACCAGGTTCCCGGCACCTTGGCATAGGTTTTTTCAGGAAATAAGGCCATGGGCTGCTCCCCCTTTATGGCCTGGGATTCAACAAGCAGGCAGCCACCCGGTTTAAGGGCCTTGTGCAGGTCGCACAGGGCCTCGATGGGAGAAGGCCTATGATACAGGATTCCCAGGCAGAAAATAACATCGAAACAACAGGCAAACAAGGAAAGGTGTTCTATTCCCAGCAGGTCAACACAGAGATTATCAAGGCCTGCGAAACTGTTTAATGCGGCAAAAGTGAAATAATGCTGCACGTACGGCTCAAAACCAAGCACCAATTTTGGAGAGTGAGCTGCCATGCGGAACATATAATAGCCATTGTTGCAGCCGATGTCGGCAATAACCTTGTCACGTAGATCAGGCATCTCAGGCAGCAGACGATTCCATTTTCGCTGGCTCTGCCATTCCGCATCAATCTCTATGCCGAAAATGGAAAAAGGTCCCTTGCGCCATGGCATGAAGGTTCGCATCAGCTGATGTACCTGTTCATGTTCCGATTCGGTGAGATCGATTTTTTGGCCGATACGGACTACATCACCGGCAAGATCAAGCCGTGATGCCCGAAGGTGTTGTACTGTCTGCAGTGGTTCCCGGTAGCGCAAAAACCCCTTTTTGGGCTGGTTGATCCAGGCCTGTTTTTCCTGGTGCAGGCTGCGGACAGCATCCAGGTCCGCGTTGGGGAGCATTTCGAGGTAGGAAATCACTTAATTTTCCTTCAGAGCTACAAAGGAGGCAAAGTTGATCCACTGAAAAAAGATTTCAACAGGATCAAAACCGCTCTTTGCAAGCAGGTCAATATTTTCCTGGACAGAGAAGGGAATGAGTACATTTTCCAGGGCTTCACGCTTGGCTGCTATCTCAAGTTCAGAATATCCCTGGTTGCGCTTGAAGTCATGGTAGAGGTCGATAAATTTTCGGTTCAGACGACTGTGCGGACTGATGACCTTTTCACTGACAAACAGTATTCCGCCAGCAGGCAGGCTTTCGTACAGCCTGGCAACAAATTCCGGCCTGAGCATAGGGCGGATAAACTGCATGGTGTAGTTACAGATAATAATGTCTGCCCCTTGCAGATCTGCGCTGGTGATATCCTGGTTGCGAAATTCAATTACAGACCCCTTTGAATACATCTCCGTCTTACGCCTAGCCTTGTCAATCATGGCCGGGGCATTGTCTATGCCAACAAAATGAAGATCCATATCCGGCAACAGGCGGGCAAGTTCCAGCAGGGTGGAACCTGTGGAACATCCCAGGTCAAAAACGCAGCAGCCCGGAGCTGCCAGGCAACGAATCATATCAGCGGTTGTTTCGATCACGGTCCGGTAAAAGGGAACGGATCGGTCAAGCATATCGTCAAAAACTTCGGCAACACGATCGTTAAAGGAAAAATCTTCATCTACCCTGCCGCTGCCGTACAAGCCGTCACTGGTCATTTAGGGATCCTGTCTGTAGTAGAAATACGCTTTGGCACATCTGTAAAATAGCCTTGCTATCTTGTCAAACTGAAAGTATAAATTCCTTATTAAAGGAGAATATTACGGTCATAGTTTAAAAAGAGGAGGAGACCATGGGCAAAAAATTCTGGGCAAACGTTATCCTGTGCGTATTTATAGGCGTTCTGGCAAGTGTAGTGCTGGCCAATATTCATTTAACCCCCAAAGGTATGCAGGTAACGGATCCTGAGCCGTCGCCTGCGGCTGCTCCACTCATGGATAAGGTGACTCTTGCTGATTTTACATTGGCCAAAGGTGCGGAGCATGTGGTTATGGGTGAATTCACTGTCAGCAATTTATCCGACAAAGAGATCAAGAATATAGATGTTCTGTGCGAATTTTTCGACGGCGCTGGTAAATATCTTGACCGGGAACAATGGCTGCTCAGCGGTAGAATCCCTGCCGGTAAAAACATGCGGCATTCCTCGACTGCCAGGCGTTATGTTCATACCGGTTCCCAGAAAATACAGTGCCGGATCATTGATTTTGAAGTTGCCCGGGCACCATTTTTTGAACTGCACAGGGTTGAAGGCGGACACGGAGAGGTTGCTGCCGGCGAGGGCCACGGGGCTCCAGAGGCCGCAGATCAGGGCCATCATTAAACAAGACCGTTCTTTGACTTGATATGTCGTCCCGGGAAATTCATTTTGACGAGATCATCAGCCGCTATCGGTCTGATCCTTATGATTATGTGGATATGTATGCCGTCCACACTGGAAAGGTCCGTTTTCTGGTTAACGAAAATAGCGAAGTAGAGGCACCGTCCGGTGAGTGGAAGCATCTGCCGGGTACCCCGCTGTATGAGATCAACCGGGAGCGCAATCCCAAGGTGGTAACCTCAAAGACTAACGGCACGATTTCCTCTATCTGTCACGATTTGGACGGCAAATTTGTGGAGGCCGGAGAGAAACTGCTTACCATCAGGCATCCGCTCAAGAAAAAAGAGATTATTGAGGCCATCCTGCAGGAAGTTTTGTTTTTGTTTGAGGCTCCGGAACGGGCCCGTTATTATTTTGCCATGGACGTCCAGTCCCGGATCGACCAGAAAGGAGCCCGTTCGGTTTTTATCCAGCCCGGTGACGAGGTTATCACCATGTCCCTGATGAAGCGCGACACTCCGGTCTTTTATACCGGTGAGCCGGGTATTATTCATTCCGTGTATTTTAAGGCTGGTGACAGCGTTGATCAGGGTGTTCCCCTGATCGGTGTCTGTGCTGAAGATAAACTGCCCCTGGTCCAGAAGGTCATTACCAGAGTTAAGGCCGAATGGGAGTAGTCCTAAACCATTTTAGTTTTGTGTTGTAGGAGTCCAGTCCTCTGGGCGATTGTTGGCAGCTGCTTCCAAACGCTGTTTTATCGCCCAGGGACTGGACTCCTACACATCGAGACTCCTCAACATAATTTCCATTGTCAAAAACGAATAATTTCCTGCAACGAGTTCGCCTGCACAGGCGGCAGTATCTTTCCGAATTTGGTCCACTGACTTTCCCTGAGCAAACAGTAGAAAAAATTCTCCGCTATGGCGCACCGGTCGGCGCTGTTACTGAGCACCATCCTCGTCTTGATCGCTGTATGGACCGATTACAGCAACTGATGACCGAGGCAGAGGCCAAGGGAGAAGTTCTTGCCGGCGGCACAGTTGTGCTGGCCGGTACCCTGAGTCGTTCCAGTGGTCGTTTCAAACGAAGCTGGCATGCGCCTGCAGGGGGAGTATGGATGGCCATGGCCTGGCCCGACATCCTGCTGCCTGAGTTCAGCAGGCTGCTGCCCTTTGCCGCAGGATTGGCCTGTTGTCGGATGATCAGGAGTTACCAGCTTGATGGCCGGTTGAAATGGGTAAACGATGTGCTGGTGGATGGGAAGAAGATTGCCGGTGTCCTCTGCGAGACAGTGTTTCGGCCTGATGGAGAGTGCTATCACCTGCTCGGAATCGGCCTGAATGTTAACAATCAAAGCTTCCCGGATACCTTACAGAGTAGTGCCGGCAGTATGGCCGGGGAATTGGCACGTGAGCTTGATCTTGCAGAAGTCACAGGCAGACTGCTGGCCGAACTGACCAGAAGCCTTGGCCTGTTGCACTATGATGAGGAGCTTGCCCTGCGGGATCAACAGAGCTGCGAACAGGGAAGAACCTCCCATCTGCTGACTGGGTGGCAGCAGCTCAGCAATACCATGGAGCGCCGGGTAGAGTACGGTTTTGATGTTCAGAAAAAAGTTCTCTACCGGGCCGTTGTAACCGGATTTGACCCCTGCGGAGGACTGATTATGGAGTTGCAGGACGGGAGTACAATAACCGAGTATTCAGGGGAAATTCGTTATCTCTGACTACGTTTTTTTGTAAGAGTTCACCAGCACCCCATCTTCGTACGATCAGAGCTCCCAGCATAGAGAGGCTATAGCTACTCGCCCTGCTTGTGCGAATATGTGGCACTGGTAAACTCTTACAGCATGGTAGAATACACAGACTTGGTAACCCCCGGTGAACTTTTACGTTTTTTTCTGCAGGTACGAGGCCAGCAAGGAGTCTGCAAAGAGCTGGAAGAAGTGAAACATGAGGCAGACGATGATAGCGCTGCCGGTATCGTATTTGATGTTGGCCAGCACGGCCAGGCCGATGGCCAGGGTTTTCTGGGAGGCGACAAAAACCAGGGCTTTGTGGTCAGCAGGCCTGAGACGCAGCATTTTCCCGGCTTGAGCATTGATGGCCAACAGCAGCAGATGAAGCAGAGAAACACTGGCCAGGATAATACCGTAATCGGCAACACCTAATCCGGAAAACTCGCTTTTGGAAACGGCAAGAGAACCATAGACCACCAGAATAACACAGCCTGAGTTAACGTAGCTCCAGTTTGGCGAGACCCTACTCTTTCCACTTACGCTTCGGGTCAGTTTGCCGATTCCAAAGGGCAGAAGAACAAAAAAGAGCATCTTTACAAGCAGTCCAATCTGATCAATATCAACAGGGCCTGCTGCCTTGAGACAGAGATCGAGCATAAAGGGCATGGTAAAAATGCCCAGCAAGTTGAGGGAGACGGTGATGAACAGGGCCAACACTGCATTTCCCCGGCTTACCTCGGTAATGACAATTCCTGAGGAAATGGTAGGCGGCACTGCAGAGATGATGATTAACCCCATGGCCAGGGACTCGGGGAAGTTGATCAGTCTGGTCATCAGGAGACCGAGCAACGGGGCAAGAATCAGGGAGATGGCGGCCGCAGTCAGGAAGATATGGAAAAGCCGCCTGTCCAGCGGAAGTCCTCGTGCCCCGGTCTGATAGCCGGTGACCAGAAATATGATAAAAATCAGAATCTTTAAGCCGCTGTTTTCCGAGAGAAGGATACCACCTGCTGGCAGGAGCAGGGAGAACAAAATGGCCAGCAGCAGGCCAAGTGGGAGAAAAATCTGTTTCATGGACCAGTTTGCTCGGCTTTATTCGTCTCGTCCTCCTCAATTCTGTTTTTATACTGCTCTTCAAACCAGAGAAATTTTCTGCACGCACCCCTGATCAGGCTGGCCTCTTTTTTCTTAATTCTGGTCCGGCTCAGGAACTGGCGGATATTGCGCATCCAGTAGGTTTTGTTGGTGTGGCGGATAAAGGTTGTTTTAGTCAGGACCTGTTCAATGTGTTCATACATGCCTTCCAGGTCATAGGAGTTGGCAAAATCCGACTCGTTGACAGTGGAGGTAATCTTGTGCAGGGCCATGGACAGCTCGTAACAGTGGATGGCCACGGCCTGAGCCAGGTTGAGTGATGAAAAGTCTGCAGTAGGTATGGTGGAGGTGAACTGGCAGAGGTCAAGGTCTTCGTTGGTCAGGCCGCTGTTCTCCGGTCCAAACATCAGAGCCACCCGGCTGCCTGGTGCCAGCGGGGCCAGTTCCGTCATAACCTCATGCGGGGTTTGTTCCAGTATCCGGTGTTTGCCCTGCCTGGCTGTTGTTCCCACTATGAAATGATACGGTTCTGCAGCAGCCGGGGTGTTGTCAACAATCTGCATGTTATGAATCAGGTGAGCGGCCTTGTGGGTGGCCATTTTGAGCATTCGTTCCTGGTCCGGCTGTTCCCTGGCAACAACAATAAGTTGTTCAATACCGAAGTTGCAGGCAATACGTGCAGACGCACCTATATTTTCCGGGTATTTGGGACCGACCAGGATAATTCCGCTGCCGGGTAGAGTGGTGATCGGCTGCTGTTCTGAAACCATGGGGGATGGGAAATAGTGAGGAATATCGGAACGATGGTCTCCCTTTACGAGACACCATCGCTATCGAAAATCTTTGAATGATAATAAATCAGCTGTTGACCGGGTCTTCGAGTTCCAGGGTCTTTTTGCGGGGTTTTTCCTGTTCAGACGTTCCGGTACCGGTGGAACTGGTCATTCGTTTGATAAAGGGGAGGATGCCTTTTTCTGCACCGCGCATCTCCTCTTCCGCTTCTTTTAAGGTGATCTGCCAGGCCGGGGCAAAGCCGGGAGATTTTTCAAACATGATCTCTACAGCCTTCTGGTAGATCTGGGCCTGGCGGATTTCCAGCTTGCCGGGTTTTTGATTTAAAACCTGGAGCATGTTGCGCAGGTTGTCCCGTTCCTGCTTCAGTTTTTCTATGTCTGATTTGCGACGTTCATTCTCTGCAGATTCGATTTCAAACTTGGTGTGCATATGTTCACGCAGTTTTTTGATCTCTGCACGGAGCTGCCGGATTTTGAACAGGGAGCGAACCCAGAAAATAACGGCAAAAAGAAGACCGATGAGCAGGCCGCGGAAAAATGGGTTGCCCAGAATTGATGAAAACCAGCTTGTTTCTTCCATAATACACCTCTATATACCAAATCAGATTATGCGAATCATTTATTGAAAGACCAGACACTATTTAAATTAACTGTGCTCGTCAAGAAAAGAACAATATTCAGCCTCACTGTCGAACTATCTTTTTCGTCTTTTTGAAGAGTGTCTTTTGACACTTTGACTTGCACCAGGAAAATCATCAGTACCTTCATCAACAATGGAAAAAGTGATTCTTTTAGAGATCATGTCAACATGGTCAAGCTGTACCCGGATCAGAGAACCCAGTTGATAGGTTTTGGCTGTCCGTTCACCGACCAGTTTGTGGCCCCGGCTGTCAAAGATGTAGTAATCATCATCCATTTCTTTGATTGGTACTGCACCGCTGATAAAGTACTCCAGCAGTTCAACAAACAGACCAAAAGAGGTGACTCCGGAAATAATAGCATCAAAATGTTCCGTCACACGTTCACGCAGAAACAGGGCTGACAGTCTGGACTGCACGTTACGTTCCACATCCACGGCAACCCGTTCCCGGCTGGAAAGAAACAGGCCTGCTTCTTCCAAGGTTGTCGGACCGGACAGTATTTTTTTTCGGTTGCCATTCTTTTTGCCCGCCAGGAAATTCTGCAGAACCCGATGAACGACAAGGTCCGGGTAGCGACGAATTGGAGATGTAAAATGGAGGTAATAGCGGGCAGCAAGGCCAAAGTGGCCAAAGTTTTCCGGTGTGTACCTGGCCCGCTGCATGGTGCGCAGCAACAGGTTATTGACAACGTATTCTGCAGGCGACTTGTGTGCCTCGGCAAGTACCCGGGCAAACCAGGAGGGAGATATCTCGGTTCTGGGCAGCTGCAGGCCCAGTGACTGGGCCGCTTCGGTGAACCCATCCACCTTGGTCGGATCCGGTTTTTCATGGACACGAAACAGAACCTGCTCACCCGCTCGATCAAGCGTTTCGGCCACGGCTTCATTGGCTGCCAGCATGAACTCCTCAATGAGCAGGTGCGCCTGGTTACGCTCGCCCCGGCCAATGGAGGTTATGGTATCACCATCCATGGTGATCAATGCTTCCGGAATGGTGAATCCCAGGGCACCGCGCGCTGTTCGTTGTTTAGCCAGCAGCGTTTCCAGGGTTTTTGCCTTTTTCAGCATGGACAGCAGGGTTTTATATTGCCGGCACGCATCTTTTTCCTGAAGATAGAGGATCTTATTGACCGTGTCGTAGGTAAAGCGCTGCTGGCTGCGAATCAGGCTTCTGGTAAATCGAGCGCCTGTTCGCTTCCCTGTTCGATCAAATTCAAGGATGGCCGTAAAGGCGGGGCGGTCCTGGTCCGGGACCAGAGAGCAAAGGTTATTGGAGAGTCGTTCCGGCAGCATGGGCAGGACCAGATCGGGCAGATAGACGCTGGTGCCGCGCTTGTAGGCTTCGATATCAATAATGGATCCCGGCTGCACATAGTGGCTGACATCGGCAATGGAAACAAAGAGCCGGAAGCCGTTCTTGGTCTTCTGGACAGCAATGGCGTCATCAAAGTCCTTGGCCGTAGCCCCGTCAATAGTGACATGCCGGATGTGACGAAGATCTTTTCTGCCGTCGCTTAAGTCAGTAAGCTCCACAAGATCGGCTGCCGCCTGTTCTACCTGTGTCGGGAAAGAACGCGGCAGGTCAAACTGTTCTATGGCCATCCGAATCTGGACCAATGGTGAGTCAGGCGAACCCAGGATTTCCATTACCTTACCCTCAGGCACTCGCTGACTGGTGCCGTAGTCGATAATTTCCACCAGTACCGCAAGCCCGTTTTCCGCGTTCATGCAGTTGCCATGCCGGATGTGGACGGTAAAGGGCATCTTGTCGTTGTCCGGAGTGACATAGCCTGTCTTGCCGCCACTGGCATAGATTCCGCACAGGCGGGTAAAACCTCGCCTCAGGATCTGGACAATGCGTCCTTCCGGACGGCTGGGTGAGCTGCTGTTCACTCGAACCAGCACCGTGTCACCGTGGCTGGCCCCGTTCATGGCCGAAGCTGAAATATAGATATCCTTCTGTTTTTTGGCAATATTTCCTTCAAGGACTGCAAAACCAAATCCTTTAGCGGTCAATGACAGCTGCGCTTTGACCAGTTCAGCCTTGTCTGTGAGCAGCCAGTGTTTCTTTTTCCTGCTCAGTTTGCCCGATTTCTCCAGCCCGACCAGGAGCTCTTGCATGACCTTGCGCTCGTATTTTGCCAGTCCAAGACCTTGCATAATTGTTATTAGGGAGACAGGTTTTTTTTGGCTGCTGAGAAAAGCGAGAAGCCTGTCGCTCAACAAAACGGTGGGATTATGTCGCTTTCCCCTTGATTTACGTATTTTCTGATCCTGACGACGTTTTCGAGAGATTTTTTTTCTCGCCATGGTTATCCTGTACTTTCCGGTTATGGTTTTATAAAGAGGGGCGGGACGGATTTTCTTTGTCCACTGTTTTCTTATCTGCTACAGTGAATGAATAGTATTATCTGTTTACCCCGTATTTTCCCCGCATAATCACAGATCCGGGGATATGTATAGAGACAGTCTACACTAACTATAACCAAATAAAAAGCAAAGGGTAACCGGGGACAGGGTACAGGGTGCATGCAGTATAGAAAATTTAACCTTGAAAAGTATCGCCGGCAGATGAAGAGTATAATCGGTGACGGCCCGGAAACCCGTGTGTTCTGGGATGCCCTGAATTTTGCCTCTGAAGCACATGAAGACCAGTGGCGCCGATCCGGTGATTCATATATTATGCACCCCTGCAGTGTGGCCCGCATCCTTGCCGAAGAGCTGGATGTTCATAATCCCGAAATTCTGGCTGCCGCCCTGCTTCATGATACTGTAGAGGATGTGGAGTTTGTAACCTCTGATGTAATCCGTACCAAGTTTGGTGCCAATGTGGAGGCCATTGTCGAGGGCTGCACCAAGGTCACCCATTATACCGGCGACAAGCAGACATTCAGTAAACTTGTTCATCGCAAGATCTTTAGCGGTGCAGCAGCCAAACCCGAGGTGATGATTGTAAAACTCGCAGACCGTCTGCACAATCTGCGCACCCTTTCCTCCATGCCGCGTCATAAGCGGCAGAAAATCGCCGATGAAACCCTGGATATTTATGCTCCCCTGGCCACCATCCTTGGCCTGTTCGCCATAAAACGCGAACTGTATACCCTGGCCCTGGCCTATAAATTCCCAAAACAGGGGAATAAATTGCAGCTGCATATTAACAGGTTGCGCGAGAATCCTGAAATGCTCAAGATTGTCGAACAGGTGCAGCAGGCTATGGTAGAAGAGGGGATTACAGCTGAAGTTTCTCTCCGCACCAAGGGGCTGTGGGGATATTATGATGTGAAAAATAGAATTTTGGTAAAGAAACTTGAGAGACCGCAGGAAATTCTTATCAAGGTGGACAGCCGCAGCAACTGTTATCGGGCTCTGGGGGTTGTAAACCTGATTTATCCCCCTATTCCGCGTACTATCCGTGATTTTATAGCCAATCCCAAGCCGACCGGCTATCAGGGATTGCACGCGCGGGCAAATATTGAAGGCCGGAAAAATTTGTTTAAAATCCGTACGGAAGAGATGGCGCACAGGGCGGAGCGCGGCCTGGTTCGGGACTGGACCTCTGCTGCTAAGAGTCAGGGAAGGTACATGCGAGGGATCCAGGAGATGTTTGATATCCTGGGCAGTGATGATACTGTTTCCTACCGGGAAATGATTGCAGCAGGTGGCCGAAAAGAGATTTACACCTATACTCCCCAGGGTGATCTCATATGCCTGCCTGTAAACTCGATTGTGCTTGATTTTGCTTTTCGGGTCCATACCGCCATTGGCCACAGTTGCGTAGGCGCCATGATAGGTAATCGTCGGATTAATCTCACGGAAAGGCTTAAAGATGGTGATGTAGTTAAGATCCTGCGCCAGGATACTCCTGTTCGCTTTGATCCGAATATTCAGAAGCTCTGCCAGACACCCCGAGCCCGTTCCGAGTTGACAAAGGCTTTCCGTAAGCGGCGCAAGGCACTTTCCGGGGAGACGGGCCGGTCAGTCCTGCAGCAGGAGATGCGGCGATACGGACTTTCCTTTGATCTGATCCTGAAACAGGGCATGAAGGATATTCTGACCTATTTTGATATTGAGTCCCTGGAGAGACTGTTTCAAAAGGTGGGGCAGGGCCAGGTTCGCCTGCGGGAGTTGATTTATGAAATCCGTAACGGTCTATATGCGGGCAAGGAGACCCTGCAGCCGCCAACTGGTGTTTTTAATCGTATCGAGCTCATCACTGTTGATCCCGTAGTGGTGAAGTCTTCGGCCTGCTGTAAACCCACCCCCCTTGATAAAGGGCTGATCGGCCTGCTCAGTGAACGAGGCATTTCCCTGCACCGAAAAGATTGTTCCCGGTTGCAGAAGCTGAATTTCCAGCGAGAAGATGCCATTGAGGTTCGCTGGAAGAATCGTGATACGCGGGTGGCCAAGCCCCAGAAGATTATCATCATGGCTGCTTCCAGGCACCGGTTGTTCATGCTGCTTTCAGTTGCCCCGGAAGAGATGAAGGTAACGGATGTGCAGCGCCTCAGCGGAAAGCCCACACCTACCCCTGCCTGGGAGATAGATTTCAGCGTGGCCAACCTGTACGGACTGAAAAAAATAATCAAGCATCTTGACCGCTCCTCTCTTGTTTACGAGTTCGATTTCGAGCAGTAACCTTTTTTTCTCTCAATATCCTGTTTCATCATGTTGTTACATTATTATGGAATTGTTTCCATCTCCCCTTGACTATCACGTTGTGGTACATATAGTAAAGGTGAAGTAAGCGTTAACAACGCCTCCTTCCTGGCAGGCGCCTGCAGAATCAACTCCCCTCCTTGTTGATTCAACGCAGGCGCCATTTTTTTTGCGGTACAATAATCTGAATAAATCGTTCCAGGATCTCCTGAAATTCTTCCCGTTCAATTTCCCGGCTGCCAAAACGCAGCAGGTGAGATGTGCTCATCTGGCAGTCAATGGCCCTGATGCCGACTTGCTCAGCATATCGGATCAGTGTTGCCAGGGCAATTTTTGATGCATCGCTTTTTCGGCTGAACATGGATTCGCCGAAAAAGACCCGGTCCAGACAGACACCGTATAATCCACCTGCAAGTTTTCCCTCAAACCAGCATTCCACGGAGTGGGCAAAGCCCAGCTCATGCAGATGGATATATGCATCTTTCATCTCCTCGGTAATCCAGGTCCCCTCGCCGGACTCTTTGCGCAGGGAAGCGCAAGATGATATGACTTCTGCAAATGCAGTGTCTGCCGACACCTGGAATTGCTGTTTACGTATTGTCCGTGCCAAACGCCTGGGCAGGTGGAACTGTTCCGGCAGGAGCACCAGTCTCGGGGCGGGAGACCACCAGAGGATGGGGTCTCCCTCGGAATACCATGGAAATATTCCCTGTCGATAGGCGGTGATCAGGCGAGCTGCGGAAAGATCACCACCGATTGCCAGCAGCCCGTCAGGCTCGGCAAAGTCAGGTGCGGGAAAGATAATGTCATTGCTCAGTTGAAAGACGGGCATATACAGAGTGCAGGATTTAGGTATGAATCAGTTTTTGGACTCTGTTGCCCGCTGCTTCCGGACCCCAGCTCCCGGCCGGGTAGATGTGCAGTTGCTGATCACGGTTACAGCACTGTTCGCATTCCTGAAGGATGGGCGTGAGAAAGGACCAGGAGAGCTCAATGCCATCCTGGCGCCAGAAGAGCATATGATCACCATTCATGCAGTCTAACAGAACCCGGGCATACGCCTCAAGGGGCTCTCCCTGATAGTGTTCGTTATAGGTAAAATCCATGGTCATGGAGCGAAGGCAGATTGAGGCACCGGGGTTTTTAGTCTGAAAGGTCAGGCGAATCGCCTCTTCCGGAAAAATCTCTATAACGAGTCGGTTTGCACCAATGGTCTCGCCCAGCACATCCTTGAATAATCGATGGGGAACTTCTTTGAACTGGATAATTATCCGGGTATTTTTTCGGGGTAGTCTTTTCCCGGAAACAAGAAAAAAGGGAACATTCTGCCAGCGCCAGTTGTCAACGTAGAGTTCCATGAGTGCAAAGGTGGGGACGAGTGAGTGCGGATCAACACCCGGTTCCTGTCGGTAGCCGGTAACATCAATGGAGTCAATGGCCCCGGGTCCATATTGACCCAGGCAGATCCGGCTTCCCTGGTCCGGATGAAAATCGCGCAGCGACCTGATAACCTTGACCTTCTCATCCTGCACTGAACCGGCTTCCAGGCGGCAGGGCGGTTCCATAGCCGTTAACACAAGCAGTTGCATCATATGATTTTGAAACATATCCCGCAGAACGCCAGCCTGTTCATAATAGCCGGCCCTGCTGCCCACACCCATGGATTCAGACACTATAATACCTACATACTCTACATGATGCCGGTTCCAGATCGGCTCAAAAATGGAGTTGGCAAAACGAAAGATGAGCATATTCTGAACGGTTTCCTTGGCCAGATAATGGTCAATGCGAAAAATCTGTTCTTCTTTGAAGGAGGCGTGCAGGATTTGGTCAAGTTCCAGGGCACTTTCCAGGTCACGACCAAAAGGTTTTTCAACCACAATTCGGGTCCAGCCGTTCTCGCTGTCTTGTTCACTTGAAAGATTTACCTGGCCCAGGAGGTTAGCAATAATAGGGTACAGGGACGGGGGAACAGCGAGATCAAAAATGCGGTTTCCCTGACAATGATTCACCTGATCAAGCTGAACCAGATATTCTCTGAAACCAGACAAACTGTCCCGGTCATAGGTGAGGGGATAATAGTTCAGCAGGCAGGCAAAAGCATTCCAGTCGGAAAGATCCATTCCGCTGTTCTCATAGCCTGCCTTGAGTCTTTCACGGTACTGGTCATCCGTCATTACGGTGCGGCTGCAACCCACGATCACAAAAGGTTCAGGCAGCCTGTTCTGCCGGTACAGGGAGTAGAGTGCAGGGATGAGTTTTCTCCGGGTAAGGTCGCCGGAACCGCCAAAGATGACCAGAGTACAGGGATCTGGCCTATCGGTGGACATGATGTTACAGGCATGGTTTGGCATCTGTTTCTCCTGGAAGGAATTGACAGTAGATACAGTTTAGGCTAGCCGGATAGTATCTCATCAACGGATGAGGCAGGTTTTTCCCTTGAGTTCCCTGATCAGCACCGATTCATTTTCAGCATAATCCACCGGCAGTTCTATGAGGTGGACTCCGGGAGTCTGCAAACAATGTTCAAGGATAACAGAGAGCTTTCCCTGCTCTGCTATCCGGTAGCCATTGGCGCCATAACTTTCAGCATATTTGACAAAGTCAGGATTGCCGAAATTTAGGCCGAAATCCGGCAATCCCATGCCTGCCTGCTTCCACTTGATCATACCCAGGCCATCATCGCGCAACAGCAGGATTGTCAGATCGAGCTTGAGACGGATGGCTGTTTCCAGTTCCTGGGAGTTCATCATAAAACCGCCGTCCCCGCAGATAGCAACCACCTTTTTCCGGGGAAAGAGCATCTTGGCAGCAATGGAAACCGGCAGCCCGGCTCCCATGGTTGCCAGGGCATTATCAAGCAGCACGGAATGGGAACTGGTTGCTCTGTAGTTCCGGGCAAACCATATTTTATACATGCCGTTATCCAGGCAGAGGATCGAGTCTTCTGGCATGACTTCCCGGACAACTCCGGTGAGTTGCTGAGGCGTGTAAGGAAAGGACCGGGGCGGCTTGCGGTGATAGAGGTTGTCCTCTATCCCTTTTCTCTGGATGCGAAAATAGCCGTCACCCCCAAGGGAGTCGGGTTTGATGAGGGTTGTCAGTCGGTTCATGGAGTCGGATATGTCGCCGATAATTTCATGCTGGGGAAAGTACACCTCATCCAGGGCAGCGCTGAAATAGTTTATGTGAATAACCTTGACACCGTCCCGGTTCATGAAAAAAGGTGGTTTTTCTACCACGTCGTGGCCTACATTGATAATAACATCCGCCTTGTCAATGGCACAATGCAGGTAATCAAAGTCTGACAGGGCGGCTGTGCCAAGGGAGTGCTGGTGGTATTCGCTGATCACTCCTTTACCCATCTGGGTCGAGAAAAAAAAGATGCCGGTGTGCTCGATGAAGTTGCCCAGCGCACCACAGGTCTGACGACGATTGGCTGCTGCTGCAATGAGCAGGAGCGGGTTTTTAGCCTGAGCGATAATTGCTGCTACCTCCTCCAGTGCGCTGCCGGGGGCAATGGGAGGTTGGATGCTGGTGACCGGAAAAGGAGTAGCGTTTGTTTGTTCTGCAGCAATGTCTTCGGGCAGTTCCAGGTGAACCGGACCCGGTTTTTCCTGAATTGCTGTGCGAAATGCTTCCCTGACCAGGGCCGAGATGGAGTCCGCCCCAACAATCTGTTTGGTCATCTTGGTGATGGGTTCCATCATGCCGACAACATCAATGATCTGGAACCTCCCCTGTTTTGATTTTTTGATAGGTTTCTGACCGGTGATGAACAGGGACGGCATACCGCCGAGCAGAGCGTATGACACGCTGGTAACAAAGTTGGTCGCACCCGGCCCAAGGGTGGCCAGGCATACCCCCGGCCTTCCGGTCAGTCGGCCGTAGGTGGCTGCCATGAAGCCTGCCGCCTGTTCGTGTCTGGTCAGGATCAATTTGATGGAAGAAGTTCGCAATGCTTCAAGAAAGGCAAGATTTTCTTCACCCGGGATACCGAAAATATATTCAACACCTTCGTTTTCCAGGCAGCGTACCATCAGTTCTGCACCGTTCATGGTGGATCTCCATTTGTGTATTTTTTGAGAAACGAATAACAGGTCTAACCCGCATATTTCACAAGTCGAGGCGGCTGCAGATGCGCTGAGCGCAGGAGTAGGCAGGTAAGCGCAGACTCCGATAGTTGCCTATGCCTGCTCCTGCAGCGACAAAGCAGGTGCGGTCGCATC
>JAYEKB010000115.1:0-4203 GCA_034660835.1 Thermodesulfobacteriota bacterium | reverse complement strand
CTGGTTCTTCATGATTTTTACGAGGGCGATCTCTCCCTGTACAGCGCCTTTGTTCATCCGCGTGGCTGGAGCCGTACAAAGATCCGTCAATTCCTGGATCGGGAGTTTAAACGACACCTGCTGATCACGCCCATTATCCAGCGTGATCCACCGATTTTTACCTCCAATCATGCCCCTTTTTTCCGCTCAACATAGTAGCCCTATCTCATTGCAGGATTGGAGTTAAAATGATAGGGTTTTCAGTATAGAATTTTCCCGAAATCAAGCCAATTCAAGCCAAAGGGATACCCGCTATGATGGTTACTCAACTGTACCGCAGGATCGATGCAAACCGCGCCTACTGCTTTAATGTAGAATCTTCACGTCCTCTGAATGATCAGGAGCTTGAGCAGCTGCGGTTGCTGCTGGCCGACGGATTTCTGCTGGATACCGTCTCCACGGAGCCGGTCTTGAGCGACGAGCAGGGCAGGGTGGTGGAAGTCGGTCCGCGGCTCAACTTTGCAACGGCATGGTCCTCCAACATGGTATCCATCTGCCGGGCAATCGGGCTTGACTGTGTGAGCAGGGTGGAGCGTTCCCGTCGTTACCTGGTACCCGATGGAGAAGACCTGGAGTCCTTTATTGCTGCACATCACGACCGAATGACCGAGTGCCCGTATCCGGAGCCGTTAACCACCTTTGAAACCGGTATAGAACCGGAACCGGTCTATGAGGTGGATTTGATATCCAGGGGCCCGGATGGGCTGCTTGAAATCCCGGGCATCTCCATGGATGAGTGGGATCGCAAGTTTTACTATGATTATTTTGTTACAAAGCATAACCGCAACCCCACCATTGTTGAGATTATGGATCTGAACAATGCCAACTCCGAGCACTCGCGGCACGGTTTTTTCAGGGGCAAACAGGTTATTGACTCCAAGCCTCAGGAGGGAACCCTGTTTGAGGTGGTGACAGAGACCCTGACCGCGCATCCAAAAGGATCACTTGTGGCCTTTAAGGATAACTCAAGTGTGGTTGCGGGCCATGACATCACAACCTTGCATCCAAAGACACCGGGTGAGCCTTCAGCACTGCAGCCTGCTGATGTTCGCTACCACATGCTGCTGACTGCGGAAACCCATAACTTTCCCACCGGTGTTGCCCCTTTTCCCGGGGCGGAAACCGGAACCGGCGGCCGCATCCGCGACGTTCAGGGTACCGGCAAGGGCGGCTTTGTCATGGCCGGTACAGCCGGCTACTGCGTGGCCAACCTGCACATTCCCGGCTATGCCATGTCTTGGGAAAACAGTTATCCATGTCCATCCAACCTGGCATCGGCCCTGACCATTGAGATCGAGGCCAGTAACGGGGCTTCGGATTACGGCAACAAGTTCGGCGAGCCGGTGATCCAGGGCTTTACCCGTTCTTTTGACCTGCGCTTGGAGAGCGGCGAGCGCTGGGGCTTTTTAAAACCCATCATGTTTACCGGGGGTATCGGCCAGATTGATGATCGACATACGGAAAAGGATAAAGAAGAGAAGGGAATGATCATTGTCCAGGTGGGCGGCCCTGCTTACCGGGTCGGCTTTGGCGGCGGCGCGGCCTCTTCCATGCTCCAGGGCGAGAATGTTGAGGAACTGGATTTTAATGCGGTCCAGCGCGGTGACGCGGAAATGGAGCAGAAAATGAACCGGGTGATCCGGGCCTGCAACGAGATGGGTGACAAGACCATTGTGGATGTGATTCATGACCAGGGTGCAGGCGGCCCTGCCAACGTGTTGAAAGAACTGGTCGAGCATTCCGGCGGCCGCATTGAGATCCGCAATATCCGGGTGGGTGACCCCACCATGTCCGTGCTTGAGATCTATGTTGCCGAGTTCCAGGAACGAAACGGTTTTTTGATCAGCCCGGAAAACATTGAGCGGTTTCAGGCCATCTGTGATCGCGAAAAGGTGGCCTGTGAACTGTTGGGCAAGGTAACCGGCGATCTGCGTTTCATAGTCCATGACGACCATGATGACTCCACACCGGTTGACCTTGAACTGAGCGAGGTGCTGGGCGATATTCCCCAGAAGACCTTTGAGGACAGCAGGATCGATTCGCAGCTCAGTCCGCTTTCTCTGAACCCGGAGCTGACAGTGCGGGATGCTTTGCGTGACGTACTGCGCTTAGTGTCTGTTGGTTCCAAAAGGTTTCTGACCAACAAAGTGGACCGGGCCGTAACCGGTCTCATCGCGCGTCAGCAATGCTGCGGTCCCCTGCAGTTGACCGTGGCGGACGTGGCCGTGGTTGCCCAGTCCCATTTCGGGTTGACCGGAGGAGCCACTGCAATCGGTGAACAGCCCATCAAAATGCTGGTTGATCCGGCAGCCGGTGCCCGCATGGCCGTGGGCGAGGCATGGACCAACCTGGTATGGGCGAAGATTGATGATCCTGAGCAAGTGAAATGCTCGGCCAACTGGATGTGGGCGCCCAAGCTGCCCGGTGAAGGTGCGGCCTTAAATGATGCGGCCCGGGCCATGCGTGATGCCATGATCGCCACCGGTATGGCCGTTGACGGCGGCAAGGATTCCCTGTCCATGGCCACCATGGTGGCTGATGAAACCGTCAAGTCGCCCCGGCAGCTGGTCATATCCGCGTACGCGGCCATGAGCGATATCAACAAGGTGATTACCCCGGATATTAAACAGGTGGGTTCGGTGCTGCTGCTTATTGATTTTGCACCGGGAAAATCGCGTCTCGGCGGCACGGCTTTGGCGCAGGTTCTTGGACAACTCGGCAATGAGAGTCCGGACATGGATGATCCGGACCTGGTGCGCCGGGGATTTGCTGCGGTCCAGGAACTGATTGACCGGGACCTGATTCTGGCCGGTCATGACCGCAGCGACGGCGGGCTGGTCACCACAGTTCTGGAGATGGCCTTTGCAGGCAACTGCGGCCTGGCCCTTGTTCTTCAGGGGGAGGTTGATACCCTTTCCGCCCTCTTTTCCGAAGAGCTTGGACTGGTGATCGAGTGCAGTCAGGACAATCTTGATCAGGTCAACCGGGTCCTGGCCGAGGCCTCCGTCCCCTCTGTCCTGCTCGGAACCTGTACTGTAGAAAAACAGATCAAACTCCGGTATAACGGTCTGCCGGTACTGGATGAAGACATGCTGGTGTTGCGGCAGGAATGGGAAGAGACCAGCTACCAGCTGGAACGGCTGCAGATGAACCCTGCCTGCGCGGACGCAGAAAAGGAAAATATCTATGACCGTAGCGGCCCGGTTTACCGGTTGCCCTTTACCCCTGAACCGGTGCCCTGGTCCATACTTGCTGCAGCCGGCAAACCCAAAGTCGCCATTCTCCGCGATGAGGGGGCCAATTCGGATCGGGAAATGAGTTCCGCCTTTTTTGCTGCCGGTTTCGAGCCCTGGGACGTAACCATGACCGATCTTCTTGAAGACCGTATCACCCTGGATGGTTTCCGGGGAATAGCTGCCGTGGGTGGTTTTTCCTATGCAGACGTGCCGGAATCGGCCAAGGGCTGGGCAGCGACTATCCAGTTCAATGAACGGCTTAAAACAATGTTTGATGATTTTTACAACCGATCCGATACCTTTACTCTGGGTATCTGCAACGGCTGTCAGCTGTTCGGTCTGCTGGGCTGGGTGCCCTGGCAGGGACTGGAGGCCAAGAGCCAGCCGCGTTTTATCCATAACGACTCGGATCGATTCGAATCCCGCTGGACCACGGTCAGGGTACAGGACAGTCCGGCCCTCATGCTCAAGGGAATGTCGGATCTGGTCTTTGGTATCCATGTGGACCACGGCGAAGGAAAACTCCATTTCCCGGACCAGGAAGTACGCAGCCGGGTTACCAGCCAAAAGCTGGTACCGTTGACCTATGTGGATGACAGCGGCAAGGCAACGGAAGAATACCCGTTTAACCCGAACGGCTCGCCGGGCGGGTTTGCCGGTCTCTGCTCAGCCGACGGTCGCCACCTGGCCATGATGCCCCATCCGGAACGGGCCTTCCTGCCCTGGCAATGCCACTGGCTGCCCGAAGAGATGAAAACGCTGCAGGTGTCTCCGTGGATGCAGATGTTCAGGAATGCTTATGAATGGTGTATGGAATGATGCAATTATTGTGATTGTCCATGTTGAGTACCTTGATATCGGATTATCTGGACAATTTTCTGAAAAATGCAATAACAGGAATAACCTTTCCAGTTATTGCATTTTTCAG
>JAYEKB010000114.1:4374-16247 GCA_034660835.1 Thermodesulfobacteriota bacterium | reverse complement strand
CAGCCTGGCCCTTGGTTGACAGTACACGGGTAATGGCCGCCGTCAGGGTGGTTTTACCGTGATCGATGTGACCAATGGTTCCAACATTAACATGCGGCTTTGTCCGCTCAAATTTTTCCTTTGCCATCTGCCTTACCTCTTGTCTTTCAAGTAAAACGCCTAAACGCCTCGTATCTTATATATAATAGCTTCGGCCTGCTTGGCCGGAACTTCTGCAAATTCTTTAAACTGCATGGTAAAGGTTGCCCTGCCCTGTGTTGCCGACCGAAGCGAGGTCGAATACCCAAACATTTCAGAAAGCGACACACCTGCCTTTACCACCTGAGAATTTCGGTCAGTCTCAACCCCTTCCACCTGGGCCCGTTTCCTGTTGAGGTCGTTAATAACCTCGCCCATATACTCTTCAGGGGTTACGACTTCAATGGCCATAACCGGCTCTAAAAGTACAGGTTTGCCATCTCCTGCTGCCTTGCGGCATGCCATGGTCGCTGAAACGCCAAAAGCCATTTCAGTTGAATTATCCTCATCATAGGATCCTCCAACAAGGGTGGCCGTAACATCAACCATCGGATATCCGATAAGAGGCCCCGAGTCCAGGGAATCACGCACACCCTTTTCAATGGCCTGCAGGAATTCCGGCGGGATCTGCTCGTCATCCACCCGGCTCTCAAAGCTGATACCGCTTCCCCGCTTTTGAGGAACAAGCTCAACTATTACATGGCCGTACTGGTCCTTGCCGCCGCCCTGGGTTTCAAAGCGTGCTTCTCCTTTTGCCATCTCTGTCAGGGTTTCCTTGTAAGCGACCTGCGGTGTACCCACATTAGCCGATACCTTGAACTCCCTGATCAGGCGGTCAACGATTATTTCCAGGTGTAGTTCACCCATACCGGAAATAATCTGCTGGCCTGTATCTTCGTCCACAGAGATATTAAAACTTGGATCTTCCCGGGCAATCTTATCCAAACTCTCTGTAAGCTTTCCTTCGTCTGCCTTAGTCTTGGCCTCAATGGCCACACCAATAACAGGTTCAGGAAATTCCATGGTCTCAAGCACTATAAAATCACCGGATCCGCACAGAGTATCTCCGGTGGTTGTAAACTTGAGCCCTACAACAGCGCCGATATCGCCGGCACTGATGGTCTCAACCTCCTCGCGCTTATTGGCGTGAAGCTTGAGTAATTTCGAGATCTT
Source organism: Thermodesulfobacteriota bacterium (assembly GCA_034660835.1). Lineage (GTDB taxonomy): Bacteria > Desulfobacterota > Desulfobulbia > Desulfobulbales > Desulfobulbaceae > Desulfobulbus_C. The sequence goes on along the minus strand of JAYEKB010000114.1, from coordinate 15,056 downwards.
TTCTTTTTTCCGCTTTAGCGGATTGAACACCTTGTCACCAACCTTAAGCTCACCAGAGTATACTCTGATAAAAGCCAGGTTTCCGACAAAGGGATCCGTCTGCAGCTTAAACACAAGACCGCAGAACTTTTCTCTCCTCTCAGGCTTGCGGACAAGCGGCGCACCGTCCTTGTCCGTCCCCTCTACCGGGGGAACATCTACGGGTGAGGGCAGGTACCGTGTAACAGCATCAAGTAGTGGCTGTACGCCTTTATTCTTAAAAGCGGAGCCACAAAGTACGGGTACCAGCTCAAGCGCGATAGTCGCGTTTCTCAGCGCATCGCGTATCTCACCGGGAGCGATCTCCTGATCTTCCAGGTATTTTTCCATGACCCCCTCATCGAAGTCGGCCAACTTCTCGAGGAGCGTCATACGGGCGGCCGATGATTTGCCCTGTAAATCTTTCGGGATATCCTCTTCAATTATTGTCAGGCCCATGGACCCCTCATCAAAGCGAAGCAGCTTCTGTTCGATGAGGTCGATAATTCCTGAAAAGGTTTCTTCACTACCCACAGGCAGTGTTATTGCAACCGGATTGGCACCGAGTTGATCTTCAATCTCTTGAACCGCCTTGTCAAAATCAGACCCGACCCGGTCCATCTTGTTGACAAAAGCTATTCGAGGGATCTTGTAATGATCAGCCTGTCGCCAAACGGTTTCCGACTGGGGCTCAACGCCGCCAACCGCACAGAAGACAGCAACTACGCCATCCAGCACCCGCAGACATCGTTCAACCTCTACGGTAAAATCGACATGCCCGGGCGTGTCAATAATATTAATCCTGTGATTCTTCCAAACGCAGGTTGTTGCAGCAGAGGTGATTGTTATGCCCCGCTCCTGCTCCTGCTCCATCCAGTCCATGACAGCAGCGCCGTCATGAACCTCGCCGATCTTGTGGGATCGGCCTGTGTAGTACAGAATTCGCTCAGTGGTTGTTGTCTTCCCGGCGTCGATATGGGCCATAATCCCAATATTGCGCACAAGGGATAATGATCCTGCCCCAGCCACTGTCTTGTCCTGTTTACTCTGTATTCATTCCTGGACTATGCAACTGTATGCCGGCCAGAAAAAATGTTGATCTTTTTACAGCACTACTACCAGCTTGTCAATTATCTTTTGCACAGACAGTAAAAAAATTACTGTCTCAGTCTGCTACCAGCGATAATGGGCAAAAGCCTTGTTCGCTTCAGCCATCTTGTGGGTATCGTCACGTTTTTTAACAGCTGCTCCACGGTTGTTAAAGGCGTCCAGAATTTCAGCTGCGAGCTTATCCGACATTGTCTGCCCGGAACGACTCTTGGCAAAAGCGATAATCCAACGAATCGCCAAGGCGTTCCTGCGCTCGGGACGTACCTCAACCGGAACCTGGTAGGTAGCGCCACCCACTCGCCTGGACTTGACTTCTACCCGGGGACGAACGTTTTCCATGGCAGTCTCAAACACGGTTAACGGTTCTTCCTCAGTAACCTTGCTTTCGATCACACCCATAGCATCGTAGAATAATCGGCGGGCCAATGATTTCTTACCATCAAGCATCAGACTGTTGGTAAACTTGGCAACCAGCACCGAATTAAACTGCGGATCCGCTGCTACCGGACGTTTATTCTGTAATTTTTTTCTCGGCATAATATTTTACTCCAATCAACCTGAGTCCGGTTGCTATTTAGGCCGCTTGGCACCATATTTGGATCGTCCCTTTCGACGATCACTCACCCCTAAGGTATCCAGGGTTCCACGAACGATATGATAACGCACACCAGGTAAATCCTTGACCCGGCCACCGCGAATGAGCACAACCGAATGCTCCTGCAGGTTATGCCCGATACCCGGGATATAGGTAGTAACCTCGATACCATTGGTCAAACGGACCCTGGCAACTTTACGAAGAGCCGAATTAGGCTTCTTGGGTGTAGTTGTGTACACGCGTACACAGACTCCACGCTTCTGAGGACAGTTCTTAAGCGCCGGCGTATCAGACCGCTTAGTCTGTTTCTTTCGTCTCTTCCTGACGAGCTGATTAATTGTGGGCATCCAAACCACTCCTTTCATAAATAGAACAACCTGTCCGCCTCACACCTTGTAAGTGAGCACGAAAGGCTAGATAATATCGCAGAGAATAACCTCTGTCAACCTTTAAATTACTTACTGCTCACCTCTTATACGATAGTGTGACAGGCCGGTGCCGGCAGAGATAAACCGTCCCATGATAACATTCTCCTTCAGACCGTCCAGGGTATCGACCTTGCCGGCCATTGCCGCATTGGTCAGTACCTTGGTCGTTTCCTGGAAGGAGGCGGCAGAGATAAACGAATCCGTGGACAGGGAGGCCTTGGTTACACCAAGCAACAGCGGTTCAGCCGATGCAGGTTGCAGTCCTTCCGCCCGTACCCGCTCATTTTCCTCATAAAATTTCCACTTTTCCACAAACTGATCCAGCATGAACTTCGTATCACCGGCATCAGTGACTTTGACCCTTTTCAGCATCTGGCGGACAATGGTCTCAATATGTTTGTCATTGATTTTTACGCCCTGCAACCGATAGACTTCCTGGATCTCATCGACCAGGAAGCGGGCAAGCTCCTCTTCACCCTTGATACGCAGGATATCGTTGGGCAGAATGGTACCGTCCATCAACTTGTCCCCGGCTTTGACGCTGTCACCCTCATAAACGGTGATATGCTTGGCCTTGGGTACCAGGTATTCCCTGGATTCACCTGCTTCAGGGGTGATGACAACTCTGCGTTTACCCTTGAGTTCCCTGCCAAAGCTCACCCGGCCTCCAATCTCAGTAACAATTGCCAGCTCTTTGGGTTTGCGTACTTCAAAGAGCTCGGCAACCCGGGGCAGTCCACCGGTAATATCCTTTGTTTTAGTGGTCTCACGTGGAATCTTGGCAATAGCCGTACCCGGTGTAATCTCTTCTCCCTCATCAACAGTAATAACCGTACCCACAGGCAGGGAGTAGCGGGCCTCATGATCACCATCAGGCAGTTTCTTGGTGCGGCCCCGGCCATCTTTAATTGAAATACGGGAACTTCTATTCTTGGTAGTGACGGAATGGACGATAACCCGGGACACCTTACCGGTCACCTGGTCAACACGCTCCTGCATGGTCTCACCTTCAACCACATCGCCGTACTTGACCTTACCACCCACCTCAGCCACAATGGGAATGGAGAAGGCATCCCAATCCGCAATCACGGTGCCCGGGTCCACCTTGTCACCATCTGCAACCTTAAGTTCAGCCCCGTAGGGAACCGGGAACCGCTCGCGGTCTATACCCTGATCATCTAAAATAGTGATTTCAGAGTTACGGTTCATGATTACCTGAAAACCCTCAGCATTTTCAACCGAGTGCAATTCAAGGTATTTGACGACACCGCCGCGCTGAGAACGAACCTCGGCCTGTTCAACTGTTCGGCTGGCCGTACCGCCGATATGAAAAGTACGCATGGTCAACTGGGTACCTGGCTCACCGATTGACTGGGCGGCAATGATACCCACCGCCTCACCGATGTTGACCATGTGGCCGCGGCCGAGATCACGACCGTAACACAGGACGCATACCCCTCGCTTCGCCTCGCAGGTGAGTACGGAACGGATCTTGACCCGGTCGATACCGGCAGCCTCAATGGCCTCAACCTTCTCTTCAGTGATCTCCGTGTCCATCTCAACCAGGACTTCTCCGGTATGGGGATCGACAACATCATCACTGGCCACCCGGCCAAGAATACGCTCACCTATGCGGACAATCACCTCGCCACCGTCAAGCAGGGGTTCGGCCAGGGTGTAGCGCATAGTACCGCAGTCTTTCTCAACAATAGTTGAATCCTGGGAAACATCAACCAGACGCCGGGTCAGATAACCGGAGTTCGCTGTTTTAAGAGCCGTATCAGCAAGTCCCTTACGGGCACCATGGGTGGATATAAAATACTCAAGTACGGTCAACCCCTCACGGAAATTGGCTTTGATCGGGGTTTCGATGATTTCGCCCGTTGGCTTGGCCATCAGACCGCGCATACCGGCCAACTGCCTGATCTGGTCCTTTGAGCCACGGGCACCGGAATCAGCCATGATAAAGACCGAATTGAAACTCTTGAGTTCCTGAACCTTCCCTTCACTGTCGGGCGCATACTCGACAGCCATCTCGTCCATCATCTCCTTGGTGATCTTGTCGGTCGCCTTGGACCAGATGTCAACAATCTTATTGTACTTCTCACCATCAGTGATCAAACCATCGGAATACTGCTGATCAACCTCGGCGGCTTCGCGCTCCGACTCTTCAACAAAATCTTCCTTGGCAACCGGAATCTTCATATCATTGATACAGATTGAAATACCGGCAAGTGTCGCCTGCTCATAGCCCATATCCTTTAATCGATCAGCCAGGATAACCGTATCTTTAGTGCCGGCATGGCGATAGGTATAATCGATCAGAAATCCTAATTCCTTTTTGGACAGTTCCTTATTAACCAGGGCAAAGGGAATCGTTTCAGGCAGCAGTTCACCGACAAGTATCCGGCCCATGGTGGTTGCAACCAACTCACCCTGCAAACGTACCTTTACCCTTGCCTGCAGGTGGGCAACCCCATGATCATAGGCCATGCGGGCTTCACCAGGTGAGCTGAAAACAGCCCCCTCTCCCGGTACGGACATCCGTTCCCGCGTCATATAGTAAAGGCCAAGAACAATATCCTGACTGGGAATAATGACAGGGGTGCCGCTTGCAGGCGACAGGATATTATTGGTGGACATCATCAGGACCCGTGCCTCTACCTGTGCCTCTACAGACAGAGGTACATGGACGGCCATCTGGTCACCATCAAAGTCAGCGTTAAAAGCCGCACAGACCAGGGGATGAAGCTGGATAGCCTTGCCCTCTATTAAGACCACCTCAAAGGCCTGCATACCAAGCCTGTGCAGGGTAGGTGCACGGTTGAGAATCACCGGGTATTCGCGCACGATATCATCGAGCACGTCCCATACCTCTTTAGACCCCTTTTCCACCATCTTGCGGGCACTCTTGATAGTGGTTACAAGTCCCTGGGTTTCCAGCTTATTGTAGATAAAAGGCTTGAACAGCTCCAGGGCCATTTTCTTAGGCAGGCCGCACTGGTGCAGTCGCAGATGTGGTCCGACCACAATAACGGAACGACCGGAGTAGTCGACACGTTTACCAAGCAGGTTCTGACGAAAACGCCCCTGCTTGCCTTTAAGCATATCTGAAAGCGATTTCAGGGGTCGTTTGTTGGGCCCGGTTATAGTTCGTCCCCGACGTCCGTTGTCAAACAGGACGTCAACCGCCTCCTGCAGCATCCGTTTTTCATTACGGATAATAATATCAGGCGCGTCAAGTTCCAGCAGCCGTTTCAAACGATTATTGCGGTTGATAACCCTGCGATAGAGATCATTTAAATCCGAAGTAGCAAAACGACCACCTTCCAGCGGCACCAGGGGGCGCAGGTCAGGCGGCAGGACCGGGATCACCTCCAGGATCATCCATTCAGGACGGTTACCGGAATCACGAAACGCCTCAACAACGTTCAGCCGCTTACCATACTTGGCCCGCTTGGTCTTGGAACCGGTCTCCTTCATCTCTTTGCGCAGCATGATGGAAAGCTCAGGCAAGTCCAGGTCCATAAGCATTTCACGGATAGCTTCAGCACCGATACCCACCTTGAACTGCCCCGGATGGAGTTCCAGATTATTGCGATACTCTTCCTCATTGAGCAGACTGCCTACAGGCAGAGTATCCACCTCTGAGCGTATAACAGCGTACGATTCAAAATAGAGTATTCGTTCCAGTTGCTTAAGCGTCATGTCTAAAATCGCACCTATCTTGGACGGCAACGATTTCAAAAACCAGATATGGGCAACCGGGGCAGCAAGTTCAATATGGCCCAGCCGTTCCCTGCGGACCTTGGACTGGATAACCTCGACCCCGCATTTCTCACAGACAACGCCACGATGTTTCATGCGCTTGTACTTGCCGCAGTTGCACTCGTAGTCCTTGACCGGACCGAAAATCTTGGCACAGAACAGACCGTCACGTTCCGGCTTAAATGTCCGGTAGTTGATGGTCTCCGGTTTTTTAACCTCACCATGTGACCATTCATTGATCTTTGCCGGCGAGGCAAGGGAGATCTTTACCTTATCAAAAACAACCGGTCCTTTCGGTTTATTAAAGAAGCTGAACAGTTCTTGCACGAAGATTACCCTCTCTTGTTCGTATATCCCTACTTACTTATGGCCGGCAACAAACCAATTATTGCACAAGCCACCTGTTGTTCCACGTTTTCAAGCCTGGTGCTACTCAAGCAGCTCCACGTTGAGACACAACCCTTTGAGTTCTTTGACCAGGACATGAAACGACTCAGGCAGACCAGTTGACAAGAAGTTATTTCCCTTGACGATCTTCTCATACATGGTGGTTCTCCCCTCGACATCATCGGATTTGACGGTGAGAAACTCTTTGAGTGTATAGGCGGCGCCATAGGCCTCCATGGCCCAAACTTCCATTTCACCAAGTCGCTGGCCGCCAAACTGTGCCTTACCACCCAGTGGCTGCTGGGTAACCAGGGAGTAGGGCCCGGTGGAACGGGCATGGATTTTATTATCAACCAGATGATGCAGTTTGAGCACGTACATGGTTCCCACGGTTACCTGATTATCAAACTTGTCACCGGTCAAGCCGTCATAGAGTGTTGACTGTCCGATCTCGTCCACCTCCGCTTCAATGAGCAGGCGACGGATCTCCTCCTCCGAGGCACCGTCAAACACCGGTGTAGCCATGTGGATGCCATGCCCGTACTTACGCATCTTGTCCACCAGTTGTTCATCGGTCAGTCCTTTGGTGATCTCGTTATACTCATCTTCAGAATAGATTGCCTGCAACCGCTGTTTAACCTGCTTAACCTCATTTGCCCGGGCCAGTTTCTGGATCTGTTCTCCCAGTCGTTTGGCAGCAAAACCAAGATGGCACTCAAGCACCTGGCCAACGTTCATACGGGAGGGAACGCCCAACGGGTTCAGGACCAGGTCCACGGTAGTTCCATCTGCAAAAAAGGGCATATCCTCTTCCGGAAGCAGCCTTGAGACAACACCCTTGTTGCCGTGACGACCGGCCATTTTATCACCCACGGCCAGTTTGCGCTTGGTGGCAACATAGATCTTGACCATCTTGACTACACCGGGGGGCAGGTCATCACCTTTTTCCATCCGGCCGACAATACCCTCATAACGCTCACGAATCAGCTGGGCCTGTCTGCTGTAGTTGATAAAGATCTCCTCCAACTCATGTTCGTATTTGGAGCGTTCAGAAAAATCCAGGCCGCGCAACCGCTGGAATGAAACCTGATCTACGACCTTGGCTGTCAGTTTTTTACCGAGCTTGAGCAGAACGTCACCCTTTTTATTCTTAATATCCGCCTTGGCCGTACGACCGACCAGGAGATTGGACAAGGTTTTGCGAACGCCTTTTTTCAGGCTGCTGAGTTCATCGTTCATGTCACGATTAAGGCGACTGATCTCGTCATCCTCGATCATGAGGCTGCGCTCGTCCTTGTCCACACCTTTGCGGGAAAAAACCTTGGCATCAATAACCACGCCTTCAACACCCGGCGGTACACGCAGAGAAGAATCTTTGACATCGCCGGCCTTTTCGCCGAAGATTGCCCGCAACAGTTTCTCCTCCGGAGAAAGCATGGTTTCACCTTTGGGCGTTATCTTGCCCACCAGCATATCACCGGCACTAACCTCGGCACCGATACGAACAATACCGGAGTCATCCAGGTTGCGCAGGGCTTCATCACCGACATTAGGAATATCGCGGGTGATCTCTTCCTTACCCAGCTTGGTATCCCGGGCCATAGTCTCGAAAATCTCAATATGGACAGAGGTAAAGGTATCTTCCTTGAGCAACCGTTCATTGATAAGAATGGAATCCTCAAAGTTGTAGCCGCGCCAAGGCATGAAGGCAATGGTCACGTTCTTACCCAGGGCCAGTTCACCTACCTCGATAGAGGATCCGTCTGCCAGCACATCTCCTTTCTCTACCAGTTCTCCAGGCAGAACCAGCGGCTTCTGATTAAAGCAGGTGTTCTGGTTGGTCTTTTTATATTTAGACAACCGGTACACACCGATACCGGTATCAAAACCGTCTGTTCCGGCCTCGTCATAGCGAACAACAACCCGGTTGGCATCAACCTCTTCAACTACTCCTGCACCACCAGCCAGCAGGCAGGCGCCGGAATCCTGGGCCACATACTTTTCAACTCCGGTACCCACAAGAGGAGAAGCGGTTTTGAGCAGCGGAACGGCCTGACGTTGCATATTGGAACCCATGAGAGCACGGTTGGCGTCATCGTTATCCAAGAAAGGAATCAGAGAGGCTGCCACGGAAACCAGCTGGTTCGGGGCGACGTCCATAGCCGTCACCTCATCGGCAGAGACTGTGATGACCTCACCATCCAGACGAGCGATAAGAGTGTTATCAACAATGTCTTTCTCTTTTTTCAGGTTGATTTTGGACGGAGCCACAATATGCCCCTGCTCTTGCAGGGCTGTAAAATCCCTGACCTCGTCAGTAACCTGGCGATCCTTGACAATACGATACGGGGTTTCAATAAACCCGTAGGGATTCACTTTGGCATAGGTTGCCAGCGAGACAATAAGACCGATATTCGGTCCCTCAGGGGTCTCAACCGGACAGATACGACCGTAATGGGTCGGATGAACGTCACGAACCTCAAAGCCGGCCCGTTCACGGGATAAACCACCCGGTCCCAGGGCAGACAACCGACGTTTATGGGTTACCTCGGACAGCGGGTTGGTCTGATCCATGAACTGGGACAACTGCGAGGTACCGAAAAATTCTTTAATAGCCGCAGTCACAGGCTTGGGGTTCACCAGGTCATGGGGCATCAGCGTCTCGATTTCCTGCAGGCTCATACGCTCTTTTATGGCACGCTCCATCCTGACCAGTCCCATACGGTACTGATTTTCACAGAGCTCACCCACTGTCCGTACCCGCCGGTTACCAAGATGATCAATATCATCACCGTCACGCAGATTATCTTTCAGCCGTACCAGGTGTTTGACACCAAGAAGAATATCATCTTTTGTCAAAGTACGATTCTCGATAGGGGTTTCCACTCCAAGCTTAGAGTTAATCTTGTACCGGCCTACCACGGAAAGATCATAGGTTGACGGATCAAAAAACAGTTTATCAAAAAAGGCCTGGGCAATCTCAGGAGTCGGCGGACTGGATGGGCGCAGACGGCGGTAAATTTCAATGAGCGCCTGATTCGTATCCTGGATCTTGTCAACAAACAGGGTCTTGCGAAATGCTTCGGAGACGGTGACACCGTCAATAAAGAGCAGCTCGAACTCTTTTATTTTGCTGGCCTTGATGGTCTCAATAAGAGATTCGTTGAGCGGCTCGTTGCCCTTGGCGATGACTTCACCACTTTCCGGGTCCACCAGGTCGATCACCAGAAACCGGTCTAACAGGTCTTCATCAGAAATCGACACAGACTTTATACCAGCCTTGTCCATCTTTTTGGCCACGTTCTTGGGAATTTTGCGACCCTTCTTACCTATAACCTCGCCGTCAACCGGATTAATAACATCGGTAGTCCACCGTTGGCCGATAAAAGTTTCCGCTTGAAACAGCAGAGAAAACTTGCCCTTTTTGACTTGGACGGTATCCGTCTTATAAAACTTGCGCAGCAATTCCTCATCCGTATAGTCCAGTGCCTTGAGCAGGGTTGTCACAGGCAGTTTACGCCGCCGGTCAATACGAACGTGGAGTACATCTTTAATATCAAACTCGAAATCAAGCCAGGAACCCCGGACAGGTATAATACGAGCCGAGTAGAGCCGTTTTCCTGAAGCATGGGATTTACCGTTATCATGGGTGTAAAACAGGCCCGGTGAACGCTGCAGCTGGTTGACTACCACGCGTTCGGTACCGTTTACCACAAAGACGCCGTCCTTGGTCATCAGCGGCAGAGAGCCGAGAAACACTTCCTGCTCCTTGATGTCCCGCACAGACTGTACACCGGTGGTCTCATCAACATCAAAGGTGATCAGCCGAACAGTGATCTTAACCGGTACATCATGGGTCATACCCCGTTCAATGCATTCTGCAACTGTATACTTTGGTTCGCCAAAGGAATAGCGAACAAATTCGAGGGAACAGAGTCCGTTGAAATCCGTGATCGGAAAAATGTTTTTAAAGATGGTCTGCAGGCCGACATCTTCTCGCTGGTCCGGGTCAATACCCCGTTGCAGAAAACGCTCGTAAGAATACCGCTGCATGGCAATAAGATGCGGCGGCTCAACAATCCGGCCTGTCTTGGCAAAACTTTTTCGTACTCTATTCATGATCCCTCTCGATACAATCCGCAAAAATCAGGCGTCTGGAGTTATAATACCTGTAATTTCAAAAAGTTCCTGACTCTTTATTAAACCTGAAACCTCTTACAGCCCACAAACACAGTAACGCTACGGGGGATTGTCCCCCGTAGCGTTACTGTGTCATATGGACATATCCGTGCGGGTAAGACCCGCACGGATAGCAAAAGCAGAGTGCTACTTGATTTCCACGGAACCACCAACAGCTTCGATCTTCTCTTTGATCT
>JAYEKB010000114.1:0-4274 GCA_034660835.1 Thermodesulfobacteriota bacterium | reverse complement strand
TTGTCCCCCGTAGCGTTACTGTGTCATATGGACATATCCGTGCGGGTAAGACCCGCACGGATAGCAAAAGCAGAGTGCTACTTGATTTCCACGGAACCACCAACAGCTTCGATCTTCTCTTTGATCTCGTTGGCTTCGTCCTTGGATACACCTTCCTTTATCGGGGTCGGAGCACCTTCGACCAATCCCTTGGCCTCTTTCAAACCAAGGGCAGTGATAGCACGAACTTCCTTAATTACCTTAATCTTCTGGTCACCGGCAGCAGTCAGTACAGCATCAAACTCGGTTTTTTCTTCGGCAGCACCGCCACCTTCAGCGGCTCCGCCAACTGCAGCAACGGCTACCGGGGCTGCAGCAGATACACCGAATTTCTCCTCAAGGGCCTTAACAAGTTCTGCAACCTCGAGAAGACTCATTTTTTCTACAATCTCAACTACCTGTTCAATAGCATCAGACATCTTTCATTCCTCCTGAAAAACTTTTATTAATTTTCTTTTTGATCTTTAATTGCCTGCAGTGCATACACCAGGTTGCTCGGAGCCGCATTAAGGGTGCGAACAAGTTTGGTCGGTACAGCTGCAAGTACACCACAAAGCTGGCCAAGCAATTGATCTTTACTCGGCAGCTTGGACAGAGCCATAACTTCATCAACACTTAGAACCTTACCATCAAGGCCGGCAGAACGAATCTGCAGGGCTTCAAACTCTTTGCCGAACTCGGCCAGTGCCTTGGCAGGCCCTACCGGTTCTTCAAAGCTGTAAGCAATGGCTGTGGTGCCGGTGAAATCATCGATCAGCCCTTCAAACTCAGTACCCTTGACTGCGAGCCTGAGCAGGGTATTTTTAGCAATCTGGATCTGTGCATTCTGCTCACGCAGGCTGCCACGCAGTTTTTCCAGCTCCGTGACTTTTAATCCGCGGTAATCAGCTACTACCGCGAACTTGGCATTGCTAAAGGTCTTGTTGAGTTCACTGACCTTTGTAGCCTTGGTATCGCGATTCAACTGGTACACCTCCTTGTTAGTCGCGGGACAATCGTAAGACAGCAGAAATACGGAATGAAAACATTATGCCGGCTGCCCTGCAAGCAGGGTACCGGTGCATGGTCTCGGCAGGTAACCGCAAGGTTATTAAACTTCCGTGCCTGCTGTCTCTGACCTTCCCAGGTTAAAAAAAGTTGATAATTTATAGTTGACAGTTGATAGCTTTACGCCGGTGAGATACTACCACTGACATAACTCAATATTTTATGCTTTGATAAGGGCGCGAACCTGCAGAGGATCAATCTTAATACCTGGTCCCATGGTACTGGACAGGATGATTGAACGCAGGTACACACCTTTACTTGAGGATGGTTTCAACTGAATCAACCTGTCGATAAATGCAATAATATTGTCGGCAAGCTTTTCAGCACCAAAAGAACGTTTACCCATAAGTGTGTGGATAATACCGGCTTTATCAACTCGGAAATCCACCTTACCCATCTTGGTCTCTTTTACCACCCGCTCAATGTCAAAGGTTACAGTACCAAGCTTGGCATTGGGCATCAGGTTTCTCGGGCCCAGAACACGGCCTATCTTACCTACTTCACCCATCATATCCGGGGTGGCAATGGTCTTGTCAAATTCAAGCCAGCCGTCCTTTATCTTGGCAACGAGCTCATCAGACCCGGCATAATCAGCACCGGCGGCAAGGGCCTCAGCCTCTTTCTCGCCCTTGGCAAAGACAAGAACTCGCACGTTCTTGCCGGTACCTTGTGGTAAAATGACGGTAGAACGAACCATCTGGTCGGCATGGCGCGGATCAACTCCGAGACGTACGGCAATATCAATTGTCTCGTCAAATTTGGCACAGTTATTCTTGAGAAGAATCTCCAGAGCCTCCTGCAGCTCATAGAGCGTGGTACGATCTATTTCCTCTGCAGCCTTTCTGTACTGCTTTCCATGTTTTGGCATAATTTGAACCTTTAGTCAGTTCTCCCTTATCCGGTGGTCGGTCGGACAGGTACAAGCGAAGTTAATATAAAAATAATAGGTTGCTTAGGCTATAGGCTGGAGGCTATTAGTAAGCAATTGCATATAGTCTCTCGCCATGAACTTTTAGCAGTTCCCTACAGCCTAAAAGGCTATAGCCTATCAACCTGTATAATCAATCTAAAACAGTGATTCCGCAGCTGCGGGCAGTTCCCTCTATAATACGCATGGCATGTTCAATATTATAGGCATTGAGATCAACCATCTTAATCTCTGCGATCTCCTTTACCTTGTCTTTTGATATCTCGGCAACACGTTCACGCTTGGGATTACCCGAACCCTTCTGCACACCAGCTGCCTTGAGCAACAGAACAGATGCAGGCGGTGTTTTGGTAATAAAGCTGAAAGAACGATCAGTATATACGGTAATAACCACCGGAATAATGGTGTCGCCCTCAGACTGTGTCTTGGCATTAAAAGCCTTGCAGAAGTCCATGATGTTCACACCATGCTGACCAAGAGCCGGACCGACCGGCGGTGACGGGTTGGCCTTGCCGGCGGGAATCTGCAACTTTATGTAGGATTGAATTTTTTTAGCCATTTTTACTCCTCCACACCTCCACGGTCGAGCATGGAGTCTAATTATTGCTCACTTGCATATATTCAAGTTCAACCGGGGTTGAACGTCCAAAAATCGATACCATTACACGAACCCTGCCCTTATCAGGAAACACCTCATCAACAGTGCCCTCAAAATTGGCAAATGGTCCATCAGTAACCCGAACCACATCGCCCACCTCGAAGATGACCTTGGGTTTGGGTTTTTCCGCACCATCGGCAATACGGCCGATAATCTTATCAGCCTCTTCCTGAGTCAGTGCCGGAATCAGTTTGTAAATCTCCTGGTTACCAATGTCCTGATTAGCATTAACACCAACAAAACCTGTAACACGCGGTGTTTCCACAACTGTATGCCAGGAGTGCTCGTTCATGTCCATGTTGACCAGGATATAACCGGGAAAAAACTTGCGCTCTGAAGTCTTGCGCGCACCCTTGACCATCTCAACTACCTGTTCTGTTGGAACAAGTATGTCACCAAACATTTCCTGCTGTCCGGCCTGCCGAATACGATCCTCAAGCGTAGCCTTGACTTTGATTTCAAACCCTGTGTGAGTATGAACAATGTACCAGTATTTAGCCATTATAAATGCCTATTGCAGGTAAGCGATCAGGGGCACCACATCTTCGCACGATCGTGCCTGACCGCATAGAGGGGCTATAGCGAACAGTCACGAACGCACGAACCTGCGGCACCCCTGACCGCTTACAGTTATGAGGTGTGTGATATTCCATAGTTACATATCAGTGATGGGTTACTATTGCAGGACCATGGAAACCAGCTTACCAAGGACAAAATCCACTGTTCCCAGATAGATGGACAAAACAACAGTAAGGAGAATGACAAACCCGGTCACCCCCAAAGTTACCTTGCGGTCGGGCCAGACAATCTTTTTAAACTCTGCAACCACCTCATGATAAAATTCACGAATGGTTGCAGGGGCAAAAAGAGACTTTTTGGGCACGGCTACCTCTGCCTGCCTCGACTGTCCACCTTTACTTCTGCTTTTTTTCTTTTTGTTTGCCATCGTCTCTCTAACCAGCAGAACTGGACCATTTTTTCAAATCATAATCATAACAAGCAATGAACATCATCTAAAATTCAACGGTTCGCTACGGACACTTCATATATAAAAACACTTAACTGGCAGGCCAGGAGGGACTCGAACCCCCAGCCCTCGGATTTGGAGTCCGATGCTCTACCAATTAGAGCTACTGGCCTGCACAAAAAAAGTTGAAAATTGATAGTTGACAGTTAATAGTGAATAAAATGTTTACCACTATCCACTTTCAACTCTCAATTATCAACTACTTAGTTTCCTTATGGGGAGTATGTGTCTTGCAAAACGGACAAAACTTTTTCAGTTCCAGCTTGTGCGGAATAGTCCGTTTATTCTTAGTCGTTGTATAGTTGCGTTGCTTGCAGTCTTTGCAGGCAAGCGTAATGATATCTCTCATTTTGCTGATCCCAATATATGAACTGCAGCCGGACATTTGCCCGGCTGCAGTTGTGGTATTCCTGTTGCTCCGGCTACTTGCCGGATACAGCTGGAAAGTTTACTCGATGATTTCGCTGATCACGCCGGCACCGACGGTACGGCCACCTTCACGGATTGCAAAACGAAGCCCTTCTTCCATGGCAATCGGGGTAATCAACTCACCAACGATATGGATGTTGTCGCCA
>JAYEKB010000113.1:0-43526 GCA_034660835.1 Thermodesulfobacteriota bacterium | reverse complement strand
ATATCCTGCTCGATTACCATTTCGTACACCAGGTGTTGTGGTATATCTTCTTGAAGTGGCATATTTTCTTGTTTGAAAAACAAGCAAATATCATCTTGAATTACTATTTCGTACAACTTTTGTTGTGTACTTCTTTTTGAAGTGGCATATTTTATATATGAATGATGAATGATCATTCAATAATTCAATAAAAGTTTCTTGAATTTATCTTTCCTTTCGGATAGTTTTGATCAGTTTATTTTCACTATCAGAGCGAGGCAGTCTGCATGGCATATTTGCAAACCAGAAAAAAGAAGTCCAGCTTTCGTGAATATGCAGAAGCTATTATCATTGCTCTCGTCCTTGCCCTGTTTATCCGTACTTTTATTGTCCAGGCCTTTAAGATTCCATCCGGTTCCATGCTGCCGACTCTGCTGATCGGTGATCATCTCCTGGTAAACAAGTTTATTTACGGGGTCAAGATGCCGTTTTCCGGTTCTGTGCTGATTCCGATTAATAATCCACAGCCAAATGACATCGTCGTCTTTAAGTTTCCCCGTGACCCCCAGCTTGACTACATAAAAAGAGTAATAGCAACCGCTGGCGATACCGTAGAGGTGCGGGAGAAAAAGATATTTATTAACGGCAAACCTTTTGCGGATGAATACGGCGTGTACACCGACCGCAAAATACTTCCTGCATCAGCTGGTCCACGTGATAACTTCGGCCCTGTTACAGTGCCGGAAGGCCATATTTTTGTCATGGGGGATAACCGGGATAACTCCTTTGACGGTCGCTTCTGGGGGTTTGTCGACTTGAAGGCAGTACGTGGCAAGGCCTTTATTCTGTACTGGTCCTGGGATGTAAAGAAACCACTGCTGTCCATTGACCGGTTCACCTCTGTTCGTTGGAACAGGATCGGGAACATTGTTCACTGATTGCCTGTGAAACCCCATGCAGGTCGAATACCTGTATAGCGAAACAAAATAGCTCGCTAAACCAAAGGTTGAGGATCGAAACTTTCAAAAAATATTATGGCTACTGGATATTTTTTTTCTCACCGGCATATCCTTGGTATAGATCATTTATCAGTTGATGATATTGATCACATATTAACTACTGCAGAGTCTTTTAAAGAAATATCCTCCCGGCCTATTAAAAAGGTGCCGACTCTGCGTGGTAACACCATTATTAATCTTTTTTTTGAACCTTCCACCCGTACCCGTCTCTCCTTTGAAGTTGCAGCCAAGCGGATGAGTGCGGACACCTTTAATATCTCCGCCTCCACCAGTTCCGCCACCAAAGGGGAGACACTTATTGATACGGCCCGTAATATCGCGGCCATGCACCCGGACATTATTGTTATCCGCCACTCCTTTTCCGGTGCCCCCCATATGCTCACCCGTTACGTAAATGCAGCTGTAATCAACGCGGGGGACGGCACCCATGAACATCCTTCTCAAGCGTTGCTGGACATGTTGACGGTGCGCGATCATAAGGGGCGGCTGGATGGTCTGAAGGTGGCGATTATCGGTGATATCCTGCACAGCCGGGTGGCACATTCGGATATTCTTGGCTTTACCCTTATGGGTTCACAGGTTTTTGTGTATGGACCTGCAACTCTTATTCCTCCTGATCTGGACACATTAGGGGCAACGGTCTGTAAGAACCTGAAAGAAGCGGTCCGGGATGCGGATGTCGTCATGACTCTGCGTATCCAGAAAGAGCGGCAGAATGACCCACTTTTTCCCTCGTTTCGTGAATACGCCCGGCAGTACGGAGTGACCCGGGAGGTTGCGTCCTGGGCAAAGCCGGATGGACTGATTATGCACCCGGGACCTATCAATCGAGGAATAGAATTAATGCCTGATGTGGCGGACGGATCCCAGTCGGTGATTCTGGAACAGGTGACAAATGGTGTTGCCGTTCGCATGGCGCTTCTGTATCTGGTTATGGGGAACAGTTGAAAGGAAGGTATAAGGTAAAAGGTATAAGGTGTAAGGTCTTTAAGCATGCGCCTTTGGCGGTTATAAAAAAGATAGGAGAAGCATGTCGGATTCTCTGGTAATAAAAAATGGTCGGATTATTGATCCGGCAAACAATGTTGACCGCCAGGGTGATCTGCTGGTGGTGGATGGGTGTATAGTTGATCCGGATGACGGTATTTCTTCTGATGTCCGGGAGATAGATGCCTCGGGATGCTGGATTGTACCTGGCCTCATTGATATGCATGTGCATTTGCGGGAACCGGGCGAAGAGTATAAAGAAGATATTCTTTCCGGAACAAAGGCTGCCGCCGCAGGCGGATTCACCGGTGTTGCCTGTATGCCGAATACAAAACCTGTCAATGATTCACGGTCGGTTACGGCCTTGATTTTGGAACAGGCTGCAAAGGGATCCTGCCGGGTCTACCCGGTGGGAGCGATCAGCAAGAACAGTGAAGGCGGAAGCCTGGCCGAATTCGGCGACATGAAAGAGGCGGGTATTGTTGCAGTAAGTGATGACGGTCTTCCGGTGCGTGACAGCCAGCTCATGCGCCGGGCTCTGGAGTATGCAGGTGATTACGGGCTGGCAGTTATCTCGCACAGCGAGGAGCCCTCACTCAGTCACGGGGTAATGAACGAGGGAGTAGTTTCTACCCGCCTGGGACTGAAGGGAATTCCCACTGCCGCTGAGTCGATTATGGTGTACCGTGAGATTGGGCTGGCAGAATATATAAAAAGACGTGTTCATATCGCCCATGTCAGTTCCGCCATGAGCACGGACCTGATCCGTGCAGCCAAGACCAGGGGCGTACAGGTGACTGCCGAGACCACTCCCCATTATTTTACCCTTACCGATGAAGCGGTTGAGGGCTATAACACCAATGCCAAGATGAATCCGCCCCTGCGCTCCGAAGAGGACAGGCAGGCTGTCAGGCAAGGGCTGGCCGACGGAACCTTTGATGCCATAGCCACCGATCATGCCCCCCATTCCATTCTGGAAAAAGAGGTAGAGTTTGATCTTGCCATGAACGGCGTTATCGGCCTGGAAACATCTTTGCCCCTGTCCCTTGCCCTGGTGCGGGATGGACTGATTGATGAAACGCGGCTGATAGAGTTGATGTCTGTTAATCCGGCCCGGATTCTCGGCCTTGCGGCAGGAACGCTCAGCACTGGTGCTGCTGCAGATATCACCTTGATTAATCCTGATCTTACCTTTACCTATACGGAAGACCAGGTGGTGTCAAAAAGTAAGAATTCGCCCTTTCTGGGATGGAAGCTGCAGGGTCGGGCCGTGCTCACCGTGGTGGGCGGGCGGATAACCTATAACCTGATAGACTGATAGCATTTTTCACCACTGAGGACACAGAGAGCACAGAGATATTCTTTTCTTTTTTTCTTTGTGCCCTTTGGGGTTTTAAGTCTTTTTGTTGTTGATCCCCAGAAGTCACTTTTTTTCCCCAGCATACCAGAGCGGCAGCTTGCTGGTAAGAGTCACGCTGTCCGGTTTCACCGTTGCCCTGTAGGCAAGAACATCTACGCCATTTTTCTGTACTTCATGCAGGGTGTCGGCGTACACCGGGTCAATTTCGTGGGCCGGACGGAAACAGTTGCCGTCGGATCGCTGAATACAAAAGAGCACTGCCGCCCGCACCTCGCCGGTGCGCAACCGTTCAAGTTCACGCAGATGTTTGGTGCCGCGGACAGTGACCGCGTCCGGGAACATGGCCTTGTTCCCTTCCACCAGGGAGCAGTTTTTCACCTCAATGTAGACCGGACCGCCCTCAGTTTGGACCAGGAAATCAAGCCGGCTTTTGTCTGAAACTTTCACCTCCGCCTGCACGGATGTAATTCTGCCGAAGTCATCAATGGTCCCGTTTTCCAGAGCCTCACGCACAATCTTGTTGGTTAACCCGGTGTTGACCCCGATCCATACTCCTTTTTCCTGTACCATCTCCAGGGTCCATGCGTATTTTCGTTTCAGGTTGTCGGATTTTGAGATAATCACCGGACTGCCCGGGGTGGAGCAGCCCCGCATGGAGCCTGAATTTGGACAGTGTACAGTCAGCATCGTGCCGTCTGCAAGTACAATATCTGCAAGAAATCGTTTGTATCGTTTGAGTAAGGTGCCCGGTTGCCGGACAGGGGGGAGCAGCATAATTATTTTCCATAGTGTCAACGGTTTAATCTTTCGGCAAAAGCTGATTTCGACTATAATA
Organism: Thermodesulfobacteriota bacterium; assembly: GCA_034660835.1. GTDB lineage: Bacteria > Desulfobacterota > Desulfobulbia > Desulfobulbales > Desulfobulbaceae > Desulfobulbus_C. Next base: position 39,346 of record JAYEKB010000113.1, on the reverse strand, counting down.
ATTATATTCGTAACTATTCAGGTTGTGTCTCATAGTTGGCAAAACCACGGCACCGTAACTGTTCAGGAGTGCCTCATATTTGTTCATTTGGGGCTTTGAAGCATACCTATGCTATTCGAGAAGACCCAAATGGGCAAAGATGGGGTGCTCCTGAATAGTTACTTATATTCTTGAAAATGTCCATTAATGGCTCAAGTAATAATAAATTATACAGCATTTTTTAGCCTTTTACCTTCAACCCTTTTTCAAAAAGGAGATGCAAAATCATGAAACTTGGAATTAACGGCCTTGGCAGAATCGGTAAACTTTCCCTCTGGCACCATGTTTCCCGGCAGTTTTTTTCGGAAATCGTTGTCAACCTGGGCCGCCAGGTGGGAACAGGGTTGGAAGATATTGCCGCAACCATTGAAAAGGATTCCAGCTACGGCAGACTTGCCACCTATCTGCACGGTCATAAGGGCGGTCGACCAATTGAGAATTTAAATGAGGCCGCAGGCACCATGACAGTCAATGGCGTGCCTGTAACCGTGTTGCGTGAAGCCCGCAATCCAAAAGACATTAAATGGCAGGAAAACGGTGTTCGTATTGTCGCGGACACCACTGGAGTGTTTAAGGATCCTACCGCCGATGCAGAGGAAGGATGGGGTTCAGTACGCGGCCATCTCCAGGCCGGGGCCGAAAAAGTTTTGGTTTCCGCCCCCTTTAAGATCAAGTCCAAAGGGCTTGATATGTCTGATGATGCCATTACCACGGTCATGGGTATTAATGATGACGATTACAAACCGGACCAGCATTCCATTATTTCAGCAGCCTCCTGTACCACGACTTGTCTCTCCTATATGATCAAACCGCTCATGGATCATTTCGGGGCCGATCGTATGCTATCCGCCTCCATGGTCACCGTGCATGCGGCTACCGGCAGTCAGAAGGTACTCGACAGCGTGCCTGGAGCCGGTGCCACCGACCTGCGCAAGAATCGCTCAATAATAAACAACATCATCCTGACCACCACCGGCGCAGCAAAGGCCCTGGCCCTGGTTATTCCGGAGATGCAGTCCATCGGTTTTATTGCAGAGTCCGTGCGGGTGCCCACAGCTACCGGTTCGCTGATTGTGCTGGTGCTCAACCTGCAGGATGATCTGGCCAGTCCGGTCAAGCGAGATGAGATCAACAATATTTACAAGGAGTATGCCGTGTCCAACCGCTACCTCGTATATTCGGAGGGACAGAATGTGTCCTCAGATATTGTAGGTACGCCCGAGGCGGCAGCCGTGATCGAGTCTACCGAGACCCACACCCGCACCGCTTCAATCAGTGTCAACCTGGATCATGTAAAGAGCTGTAATTTTGAACCCGGCCAGGTGCCGCCGGTGCTGGAGGTTCCTGTTACCCAGGCGGTTATTTATGGCTGGTACGACAACGAGCTGGGCAGCTATACCAACATGCTTGGCGATCTGACCGTGTCAGTGGCTGAACGGATGGTGTGAGAGTTGAGAGTAGAAGCAACGGCACTGCTGAAAAATATTAAAACGATACTCTGAGGAAAGATGAAAACAATTCGGGATCTTGACATTACCGGCAAACGGGTGCTGATCCGGGTGGATTTCAATGTGCCCATGGACGAGACGGGAACCATCACCGATGATCTGCGTATCCGTACCGTATTGCCCACCATTGAGTATGCACTGGACCAGGGCGCGAAAGTAATCCTCTGTTCCCACATGGGACGACCCAGGGGGCAGCGGGTGGAGAAATTTTCTCTTGGCCCGGTTGCCCACTACCTGGCCGGCATCCTGGAAAAACCTGTACGTTTGGCCCAGGACTGTGTCGGGCCGGAGGCGGAGGCCGCAGTCGGGTCCATGAATAACGGTGACGTGGTACTGCTGGAAAACCTGAGGTTTCATGCCCAGGAGCAGGCCAATGACCCGGAATTTGCCAGGCAGTTGGCCGCACTTGCTGATGTCTATATCAACAACGCCTTTGCCGTATCCCATCGCGCCCATGCTTCAGTGGTCGGAGTGCCGAAATACTGTGAAGAAAAGGGAGCAGGCTTTCTGCTGCAGAAAGAGATGGAGTATTTCCATCGTTCCATTGACGATCCCTTCCGCCCCCTGATTGCCATTGTCGGCGGAGCCAAGGTGTCCAGCAAGCTGGGTGCCTTGGACAATATGCTGGACAAGATTGACTGCATGCTCATCGGCGGTGCCATGGCCAATACTTTTCTCAAGAGTCAAGGTTATGGGGTCGGTGCATCCAAGGTCGAGGATGAGCTGCTGGACAGTGCGCGCAAACTGCTGGCAGATGCGGCCGAAAAAGGAGTAAAGGTCTACCTGCCTGTGGATGTCATTGCCGCGGACAGTTTTGCTCCGGATGCGGTGAGCAAGCAGGTAACTATTCAGGACATACCGGACAACTGGATGGCTCTTGATGTCGGCCCTGCAACCGTGATCTGTTTTTCCGAAGTTCTGGCCGATGCCCGGACTATTATCTGGAACGGCCCCATGGGCGCTTTTGAGATGGACGCCTTTTCCCGCGGCACCATGGCCCTGGCCCATGCCGTGGCCGCATCGCACGCCCTGAGTATTACCGGTGGTGGTGATTCCAATGCCGCGGTCAAAAAATCAGGGGAAGCTGATAATATTTCGTATATGTCCACCGGCGGTGGAGCCTTTCTCATGCTCATGGAAGGCAAAGAACTGCCGGGCGTTGTCGCACTGGAAGAGTAATTCTGTTTTTTTATCATCCCTGAGAGGAAAATACTATGGCAAGGATTCCATTGATTGCTGGAAACTGGAAAATGCATTGTACAACGGCTGAGGCTGTCAAGCTCAGCAGGGCCTTTGCCGATTCCTGCAAGGATTTGTCCGACCGTGAGGTCATGATTGCACCTCCTTTTACCGTGCTTGCAGCAGTAGCTGAGGGAATTGCCGGTTCACCGGTCAAGGTTGGTGCTCAGAATGTTGCCTGGAGAAAAGAGGGGGCCTACACCGGTGAGATATCGCCTGTTATGCTCCAGGATGCCGGAGTTGACATGGTTATCGTGGGGCATTCGGAACGACGCCATATTTTTGGCGAGGATGATGCAATGATCAACCAGCGGCTGTTGGGAGCAATTGAATATGGCCTTATTCCCATACTCTGTGTTGGCGAAACTCTGGAGGAACGGGAAGAGGAAATTACCTTTTCTGTCATAGAAGAGCAGGTGCGCCGCGGACTTATGGGTGTTGAACCTGAACAGATCAGTCGGGTAGTCGTGGCCTATGAACCGGTCTGGGCAATAGGAACCGGTAAGACGGCCAGCAAAGAACAGGCCCAGGAAGTACACGCTTTTATCCGCAAAGTGCTTGCCGACCTGTATGAGAAAAAACTTGCCGATGAAATCAGAATACTGTATGGTGGCTCGGTTAAGCCGGAGAATGTCGACAGCCTCATGGCTCAGCCTGATATAGATGGAGCGCTCGTGGGCGGCGCTGCACTGAAATCCGAGTCATTTGACCGGATTATAAATTTTTTATAGCTCGGAGGATTAACCTACCTGGTTGCCCCGGTAAACTATTACTATTTTTCATGACAACACTGCTTCTTATTATACACGTTCTTGTGGCGCTGTTCCTGATTGGTATTGTACTTCTGCAGCACGGTAAGGGTGCTGATGTTGGAGCCACATTTGGCGGGTCCAGCCAGTCTCTGTTCGGGACCGAGGGGCCGGTACCCCTGCTCAACAAGATCACCACCCTTGCGGCTATTGTGTTCATGGGAACCTCCATTTCCCTGGCCTATATTTCGGCAAACAAGAGTACAGGAACGGTAATGAGTGATGTGCCGGTTCAGCAGGCCACAGTGCCCGTGCCTGCAGCAGACACTGCCCCGGTAACTATCCCCATGCCGACAGCAGAAAATGCAAAGCCGGCGGCCGCACCGGCGGAGGTTCCAAAAGCAGAGTAGAAGCAGAGGAACAAAATTTTGGGTGCCGAAGTGGTGGAACTGGTAGACACGCTATCTTGAGGGGGTAGTGGCCCACGGTCGTGCGAGTTCGAATCTCGCCTTCGGCACCATCTATAATAGAGCCCTGAATCGCAGTAATACTACGGTTCAGGGCTTTTTTGCTTTTATGGCTCGGATGAGCTATAGTTGCCACAGATTAGCACTGAATTGCATAAATTACGAAAAAGTGCGCCCAAAAGTGCGCCCAAAAAAAGGTCAAGGGCACACTATCCTTTTCGGAGTGTGTGGGTATGGCAACTGTAAGAGCTGTAAAAAGGAAGAGGGGAGCTGTTTATCGGGCAGAGGTTCGGGTCAAAGGTCATCCCAGGTTATCACAGACATTTGATCGTAAGTCTGAAGCCCAACGATGGGCCGAGGATACAGAGGCTGCCCTTCGCAATGACGGGTATATTGGTAACGCACCGTCAAACGATATGCTGTTTGATGATGCTTTGGAAAAATATCTGGCAGAGGTCTCAAGCAAAAAGGCAAAGTCGACCCATCGGCGGGAATTGTACCAGTCTCGATCCCTTCACTATTTTTTCGGTAAAACCCTGAAAGAGATTACTCCAACTTTGGCTGCCCAGTTTCGTGATACGCGGTTGGCAAAAGTTCAACCGGCGACGGTCATCAAAGATCTCAGTATGCTTTCCCATATTTATAGCACTGCACTTCGTGAGTGGGGAATTGAGGCGACCAATCCTGTGGCCATTATTCGCAAACCGAAAACACCGCAGGGGAGGTTGCGTTTTTTAACCGATGCTGAAATCAAGAGTTTGCTTAAAGAGAGCAAAAAGGGCCATCGGCCAAATCTGTACCATTTTATTGTGCTACAGCTTCATACCGGGATGCGTCCGAGTGAAGGAGCTGGGTTGACCTGGGGACAGGTTGATTTTGATGGAAGAATCATTGATCTGCAACAGACCAAGACGGATCCGCGCCGGGTACCGTTGACCGTCTCGGCTATTGAAATATTATCCGAGCTTGTCCTGGAAAGAGGTTACAAATGCAAGGATTTCGTTTTTTTACCCAGGCAACCTAAAATGACTTACCGACGGCGACCGAACCAATATTTCCGGGAAAGCTTTGAAGCGGCAGTCAAAAGGGCCAGAATCGAAGACTTCCATATGCACGATTTGAGGCATACCGCCGCGAGCTACATGATTATGAATGGAGTCGATTTACGGACAGTGGCCGATATACTGGGGCATAAAACAATATCCATGACCATGCGTTACACACACCTCCTTGATGACCATAAATTAAAGGCTGTCGACCGCATAGCTAGCCTTGGGCTATAGGAGGAAGTCTAATTTACCGTATCGTCATCCTGGGAGGTTTTCATAAACTCGCTGATCTCCCGGGGAGTATAGTATCGGAAGCGTATTTTTTTACTGAGCCTGGCAGTATAGTTGGAAAAGGCTATGATGATCTCTCTTCCCTCTGCCATCAGTTCTTCACCTTCCTCGTGTGAGATCCCATCCATTTCTCCGAGTCTTGCCTTGAAATGGGTATAGGCCATATCAAACTGGCGCAGGATGTTGAACATGGTTGAGCCAAGGGGTGAATTGACTTTTAATACCCGTGCTCCACGTTCCTTGGCCATGCTGATCTTTTTTTCCTGTATTTCCTGCCATGAAGGTCTTTTTTTCTCCTTTTCGTTTGTGTCCGTCATTTTTTCTCCCATTTTTATTAAATTACCAGCACCTAATGGCCAGCCCTGCAGATTATGCAGAAATAATTTTTGCATTCCTCTTGATCCTGTACCTCCGCCACAGGTCCAGCAGATAAACCGAACCGTATGGAAAAATTGCCGCCACCACCATAAGAACAGAGCTTTCAGTGGCCACAGGCATCAGATGCGGTTTTATCTCAAAGAACCCATTATATATTTCCTCCGCCCTTGACCCGAACTGCATGGCAAGTTTCCAAATATTCTCCGGTGTGCTGAGTCGATAAAGCACCAGATAGAGCACATACAGGAGAAAGGCCTTGAGCAGCAGAGACATGGCCCGGCCCATGAGCAAAGAGTTGATTGCCTTTCTGGTGATATTGCCCACATAGTAGCGACTGATATAGCAGCACATGGCTGTATTGACCATCAGAACAAGGTAGGGGATAGATCCGAACAGGATATGACTGACAAAATCAAGCTTCTGAAAAACAAAGGGGAAGAGATAAAAATGGAAAACCGGAAACAACAGCACCAGGGCAAAGCCTTCATGAAAGCCACTCTTTATCCCGATCTTGAAAAAATCCAGAGTATGTTCCAGCGTAAGGAATTCACCTGGGATATCCTGCCCTTTACTTTCGATTACAAAAAACTGCTGGACCTCTGAAATGGCATTGAGCAAATTTCTCGGCCTGTAGATCCTGCCGGAATCAGTGGTGATGATCTGAGCATTGGTATCGCTCTGCCCTCTGTTTTCCCATTCTTTAGCCATTACGTATCCGCATTGTTGTCCAGATATGGGCTGACCTTGACAATATCACGTAGCATTTTTGGTTTATTCTGTTCCATCTCTGCAATGGATCCGAAAGCTTCAGCATGAAACGGTGTATAATATCCCTTGATGGGTTTGCCGATTTTCCGTGTCACATTGAAATAGCCCCCGAAAAAGTTATCCTTAATCAATCCTCGGGCAATAACCTCATGATCTGCCCGGAGATGATTGACAATGCTAAGGAGCACACTGCGCATGGATTCATCTCTCTGGCCCATGGTGGCAATTTCCATGTTCCCTGCCTGTTCCGCTTGCTTACGGGCAACCTCTTCAAGAACCTTGGCTTGGAAATAGACATGGCCGTCCGACATGGAAAAGGCCATGAATCGACGGCCAAACATCTTGTTTATGTATGGTTTCAGCTCATCCAGAAATTTTTCTGCATCAAACCAGCCGGAGATATCCATCAACTGTGGTTTTTCCATCTGTGATTTTTTCCGGCCCTCTCCCCCAGTTTCATTGTAGATGTCTTCCTGGGCCTTCCAGGCAGCAGTGCTTTTTGTTCCCTGTTTCTCTTTACCTGGTACAGGCTTTATGTCCTCAACCGGATTTGCTTCAGATGTATCAATTTTCAGGGCAGCATCTTCCAGCTCCATCTGCCGAGCCTTTTGATCCGCCTTTTTCAGGGTTTTACCAAGCAACCCCTGTGGCCTCTTGTGATGCAGCTTGATCGCCTGCAGGATTTCATCTTTCCTGCGTAGTTCCTTAAATCCTGGAATTCCGGCCAACGGTCGTCCGGCAGCAAGTGGATGCTCACCCAGAGAGTAGAGATAGCCCCGCATGGATTCAAGTTTCCCCAGGTCATGGGCAAGGGCTGCTATCATGGTATCGGGGATGACATGACAGGCCTTGTCGTCGGAAAGCAACTGCACCACCTGTTCCGCCACATTAAGCGAATGATCAAGCAGGGTTGTTCCGGCAAGAAGCTGGTAGGTATTTTCATCCCAGCTCCCTTCGACATCTCCTTGAATATCGACAACCGAGGGGCAATGCCCTTCCTGGTCGAGCAATTTCAAAATCTGTCCGCATATCACCTTCTGTTGCGGGAATTTATTAAACCATGACCATTGTCGAATCTTTTCCATGAAAGCAGCTGCCCGTAGGTTTTGCAGCTCAGGATATTCATCTTCCCTGGCAAGTATCTTTTCATCCCGCCACAAGGGAGAGAGTTTCGATATATGAATTGTTCTGGCACCTTTCTTTTCCCATACCGCTGAGAGGTCTTTCAGAGAAATCTGCCTGATAATGACGACTTCTTCTTGTTTTTTCCTGCCAAAGATCAACACAGCTACAACAACCAGTACCAGCACAATCGCCAGCCACAACATGCCACTGCGCAGGTCTGCTGCTTTTAATAACATTTCAAGCCCGAACATCAATCAGGGAAAAGCTAAAAAAAGAGTCATGGGCTCGCTCCTCCCATGGTTTCCCCGGCAAGATCAGGAAATTCCACCTTCAGATCCCCATCCAGGACGGTTGCAGTCTTTCCTTTATAGGTGCCGGAGTAAGTACTTAAAAACAGTTCCCGAGGTGCCATGTTCAGCACCTCGGTGTGCTTGATCCTAACTTCCTCGGTCTCACGAATGGACAGACCACCTCCCACCGAGATAATCGGCGAGAATCGACGTTCCTCACCAAGATGCCTGGAAACATAGGATGCCGTGTTTGCATCCGGCACCCGCATGAAAAGTTTGGTGTTACAGTTATCCAGAATGCTATTAGCACGATCTTCCCCGACCTCGGTATATAGCTGGCTGATGGATTGGCAGTAACCATGGATGAAAACCCCGGCCCCACCTGCCTTGGCAAATAAATCCTCAATGCCGTGGTAGAGAACTGATTGTGCTTCATCTATATGCAGTACCAGAGAAGGAGTAACGTTTTTACCACTGGAATAGACCCGACCGACAAAGGCCTGGATCATGGAGATGATTACCTTGCCTGCGGTATAGGCAGCCCGCTTGGTAAGGAGCGAACCAAGCTGCACTACCAGAATAATTCCCTTGCCCTGTTCCAGCCGTTTTATAAATCTGTTTTCATCCGCCTTACCGATAATCTGGCCGACATTGCCGGAAGTCAATTCGGTGAGCGCAACCCGAAGCGAGCTGGCCACTTTGGAGTAATAATCCGGCGGAGTGGAGAGGATCTTCTGCATATCCCTGCAAAGCTGCTCCGCCTCGGGATGGTCAATATAATCAAGCCGATCTTTGAGCTGTTCCAAATCCTGATGACTGATATGGTTTTTTATATCGTTGAGGTTGAACGACGGAGTAGTACGGTTCCCCCCGTCCAGAATAATCAGTGCCTGAACTACGACCAAGCTGACTTCGTAGGCAACGCTGAAAAAATACGGCTCCCTGCCCACGGCAACTCCGGCGGTAATATGGGCCACCAGTTCTTCGGGCATGTAATAGGAGGAAAGGGGATCAAGGATAGCACTGTATTGTGGGAAAATCGGAGTTATCAGCATTAAATCTTGGAGGCGGCCTGTTTTTTCGGCCACTTCAGTGATTTTTGAAAACAGATCAATATCGCCCTTTGGGTCCATGGCCACCACCGAATATCCCTTGCGGATATCCTGCTCGATGATGTGTTCCATGATCCGGGTTTTCCCCACTCGGGTAGTCCCGAAGCACCAGAAGTGCCCTTTACGGTAACTGTCAGGAAATTCCAGCTCCATAATGGTTTCTGGATGATCAAGGTGAACGCCAGTGCCGATATGCGTCCATTCTTTTTCAATTTTTTGTTTTTTCCTTTTCCATTTCCAGAGGTTCATAAATTCCGGTCAAACCTGACTTGCATTTTCTCGTTCAGTTCCCTTGTCACAGCGACAATTGCAGACTTCGGAATCCGCCTGGAAGTAATAACAAAACTCTTCTGTCCCACATATCGCTTTGTGCAGCGAATTGTCATTTTTTCGGCAAAATATCCAAGTTGTTCTTTCAGGAGGGTCTCAACAAGCGTTTTGGACACCCGATCTACCACCACCTTTAGGCGAGGTGTACCGTTCAGGAAAACCGGATCAACTCTGCGAACATGAAAAGCTCTTTTCATGCCAATGGAAAAGTTATCAGAATTACGTTCATGGAGACCAACACGATTAAGGGGGCAAAACGCTGTCATCATCTCGCCAGGAATTACCTCGATCTCAATATGATAGTTTTGCCCGGCATCAATGGTCGTGATCTCTCCCCAACGTAGTTCCCTCTCATAGTATTTATACTGCTGGGTCTGTTTGAGAACGGAGGCCTTCAGCAGACTCTTTTCCAGATGTTTTCTGATAGAATTCCAGCCTCGTATTTTTTTAAGATCAATGCTCCTTTGCAGGAGCACACCACCAATCTTGTTATACGCTACAGCTTCCAACTGGAGATCCTGATGAAAAACGACCATTACCTCAAAGCGGTACCACCCAGAGAGTATGTCTGAGAAAACCTTTTCTATCTCTACAATGACTTCATTTCTGGTTAATCCATATTTTCCGGTAAAGAGGGATATGATTTTCTGCATGGATTTACCATCCTTTTCCTTTATTGAAACAGTGGAGTTATGGCCGTCCTATAATCTTTTTTCAGGAGGGATGACTTGGGAGCCGTATTTAGAGAGCTGTCCATTGTTCTTCAAACCGAAATTATACACGCCCAGGCGTATAACTCGTACTATGAATCTGTATTTCTCGTAACATACGACAGGGCTTACATTCAGACGTGGCGGTGGAAGAAAAATCAAAGAACGCAATTTGACATTTCAGCTAAGCATTTGACAAAATGCACTTCAATCCGTCGAATAATTCTCCAATGGACTATTTTCAACAATCTCCTAAACATTGAAATCTCGAATTAGTTTTCCGAGATTTCAATGTTTATCGCAGAGTTGGCAGTACATAAAAAACTGAGAAGGGAACTTGATGATGGCACCATCGAGCACCGGTTGTATCCTTGATTATTCCACGGCAAGGTGGAAAGAACCTCCTGGCAAGATTGTTTGGCGATGAACCTGGAACGACATATTTTGATCTGGAGTAAATGCCGGATCAGCGGAGACTGGAAAACCGGAACTCACACCCAGCTCTCGCAAAGGTCTGGTACTTCCGGATGAAAAGTGATAATACCGGACTTTTCAGCGCTCTACTCTTCCGTGAAATTCTTCTTCGTAAAAGTATTAGTGCCGCAATGACTTTAACGGAGCGGCCATTTACTTTCAGTCAGTGCCACGCTGTTCCCTTGATTTTTAACCCGCCATTCATATATAATTTTCTATAGAGTAATTTTCATCTGGAAATAAGACAAAGCCAAACCTGCCGCAAGACAGGGACGGAAAGTCACGGGTCTGTTAGATAGCCGGGCTGCCTTGGAGAAAGGTAGTTCGGCTTTTTTTATTGTAAATAAATGATAGCAGAAAGGAGGTTCAAAAATGAGACATCGTAAGTTTTCTATTTCTACATTTGCTGTTGTATTACGGATGGTTGTGGCTGCTATGCCGGCCTTGGAGGATTGCCGACTCTAAGCTGCTGCTATTTTAGAAATCATAGAACTTATGATACCTACTATCCACCCTCGATTTCTAACTTATATCACACATTACTAAGGAAGGTTTCATTATGCGATAAATAGATACACAGCCGGGATGCTTCAAAGCGTTACCGAATTTCCACCGGGTTTTCCTTCAGTTGCAAATGAATGAAGGATTAAAGAAAGAATTTTTCAAACAGGAGGAGAAAATGAAAAGAAGGGATTTTCTTAAAGGAAGTCTTTTCCTGATGATAGCAACTTCTTCCGGAAGAGTTTTTTTCAAGGATAAGAATGAACTGCAAAGTTTTTTATCAGCACCGGAAGCGTTTGCCGACACATTTGATGTCGACCGATTTGTTCCGGCCATCTGCCCTTATTGCGCCTGTGGTTGCGGACTGTTGTACGGCGTTAGAGAAAATCGCATTATTTCGGTCAGCGGGAATCCTGCGGCCTGGAATGAAGGAAGACTCTGCATTAAAGGAGCTACCCTGCCTGATTTACGGTTACCCGGAGCACCGGGAACTGAGGATAGAATTCTCTCTCCCATGATAAGGGATAAAAAATTAAGGGGTGGTTTTAAAAGATTTAAAAAGGCCTCCTGGAATGAGGCTCTGGATCTGATCGCGGACGAGGTTGAACAATATACAAGAAAATTCTCCGGAGACAAGAGAGATTTCGCATTTTACGGAAGCGGCCACGTTTCCAACGAGACAGAATATGCCCAGGCCCTTTTTATGAAATTGGGCATGAATATACACGTCGACAATAATGGCAGGCTGTGCCAGGCGACACACGTCATCAGCCATGTCGCATCGCTGGGCACGGATGCCCCGCCTATGGACTATGACGACGTTTATGAAACAGACAATCTCTTTATTTTCGGCTGTAATATGGCTGACAGCCTTCCGGGCTGGTTCGGCAAAATTGCAGATGCAAAAGCAAAGAATGATGAGCTGCGGCTGATTATCATTGACCCGGTTAAGATACGGGCATGCAAGATCTTAGATTATACAAAAGGGGACATGTATATCCCAATTAAGCCGGCCCAGGACATTAATCTTATTAACAGCATTGCATATACGCTTATATACGATTTTGAAGGGGTAAATAAAAATTATGGTGGCGATGCAGCACAATGGATATCCCTTCTTAAAGAAGGGAAAGTGCAGGCGCAACACATCGACCTTGATTTTATCAGCCGGTATGTTGAATTTTTCAAAGGTGATTATTCAGTACTCGGCAAATTAGGTAAACGAGGCCCCTTGACCTTTAAAGACCTCAAACTGGCATCTGGGCTTGAGGGTTTTGCGCTTTATGCGGAGCACGTTAAAAAGTTCCGGCCCGAAGATGTTCAAGAGCAAATCGGCATTCCGGCGGAAGATATCAAGAAACTTGCCCGGCTGTTTTCCAGGAAAAAGAACACCATGTCCATTTTCCTTCAGGGATTCGGGCATACGACTACCGGTGTTGCGAAAGGAACCGCGCTCTTCACACTTCATGCTGTGGCGGGTCGGATCGGCAAAAAAGGTTCCGGTGTCAACCCCACTGTTGGCCAGCCAAACGGCCTGGGACAACGACTGGGCGGATCTATAGTAGGGAGGCTGCCTGCCAACAGAAATCAACCTGTACCCAAAGTCAGAAGAGAATTTGCGCAGACCCTTTCTAATGGAGACCAGGATATCTACTCCATGCTTATGGATAACCTGGAGATGCCGGACGGCCTGTCCAGATTAGGTAAAACAGCCGTGGATATGTTCAAGGGCATTGGAACAGGCGGAATTAAGGGTATCTGGATCATGTGTACCAATCCCATGGTGTCCATGCCCGATTTGAACATGGTCAACAGCGCATTACAAAAGGCTGAGTTGGTAGTTGTGCAGGACATCTTCAATAAGAATGAGACTGCCTTTTATGCTGATGTTCTCCTGCCGGCAGCAACACTTTCAGGGGAAGCCACCGGCACCTATTCAAATACGGACAGAAGAATACAACTCCACGAAATGGCGGTATCTCCACCTGGCAAAGCACTGTCTGATTCGACGATACTGCTGGCGTTTGCCTATCGATATTCAAAAAAGCTGAAAGGAAAGGGGAGGCAGCGGGAGGCAAAACTCCTTGATTTCCTTTTAAACAGGGTAGGGGAAAAAGAAATCGCCGTCTTTGATGATATAGATGGGAACTTTGACCGGGTAAGGGAAATCTCTCCAAGGCTGGCAGAACTCCTCTGGATGGATTTGGCGCTAATCTCCAAGGGGGTTCCCTCAAACGATGTCAGCGGAATAACCTATCAGCGATTAAGAACTGAAAAGGATTTTAAAGGATATACTGGTTTTAAGTATCCCGTAACTTCTCTTACAGATAAGGGGACCGCTATCCTCTATGACGAAAAGTACGAGAGAAAATTTGGCAAACGTTTCGCCACACCCAACGGCAAAATGAGGGGTTGGTTATGGGACAATGTTCAAGAGAAAGATGCTGTAACCAAAGAATTTCCCATGGTTGCCGGCCTTCCGGTTCGATTGGAACACTGGCATACGAGAGCCCAAACCGGACGATGCATGTTGAACCAAATACTTTTACCTGAACCTTTTGTCGCCATCTGTGAACAGGATGCCGGAAAGCTAAAGATTAAAGATGGCGAGACAGTGAGGGTTGAGAGCAAAAGAGGATACATAACCGTTAAAGCACGCATTGAAAAAGCCATGCCGCCTCGGGAGGGCTTCGTGTGGATTCCCTGGTGCTTTGGTGCAGCTGTAGATTACTTTCGATCCAAATTTGAGAAACCTCCCGGCACGACTGCCGGCAACATTATCACTGCTGACTTTTACGATCCAGCGTCCAAGGAGCCTGGTTTTCAATATGTTTCTGTAAGAATTATCAAAACAGAGGTGTAAAATGAAAAAGTACGGGATGGTTATAGACTTAAGGAAGTGTATTGATTGCAAAGGTTGCATAGCCATATGCAGTATGACCTGGAATAGCCCGATAAATCGTGAGCTTGATGATCCGGTACTGATGCGGAAAGAAATCATGGCCTGGCTTGATGGGGATGTCCAGCAAATGAACAGCAGGTTAGCGGAATCCATCCGGGAAGACGGAAATATGCTTTCCGTGTTTGAACCATGCATGCACTGTGATGAACCTGCTTGCGTTGAGGCTTGTCCGGTAGATGCCATTACAAAGAATGAAGATGGTATTGTGCTGGTGGATTACGATAAATGCGAAGGGGACGGGAGTTGCGTTGATGCCTGCCCATATGGCAAGCCATATTTAAGGGTGTTTTCCAGCCCAAGTGCACCTGCAGAACGAGCAGACAAGTGTACTTTTTGCGTTGAATTTATCAACAAAGGAGAACTACCTGCCTGTGTAAGGACCTGTCAGGGGCATGCTCTTTATTTTGGGGATTTACTGGATTCTCAAAGTGAGGTTAGCCGTCTCTTGAGCAAGGAAAAAGATAGAGCCTATGTCCTTGCCGGGAAGGATGGAAAGTTCGTGAAAATCACTGACAGACCGAAAACAATGACAAAACCAAACGTTTACTATTTAGCTTAAATTCTCCACGCAGTTTTCTTCAAGCTGAAGGAACAGAATGGGTCTTTTCTGCACACCGGGCCGGGGAGGCCCATAACGGTTTGTCGGAGTTTTTATTTACAGGCCACCTTGAAAAATTGCTATTTCGCCCGATTTCTGCGTCACAGCGAAAATTAAAGTGCTCACATATGACTAATATGCTGCGCTTTTAATTTCCGCTGTTCCTTGAACTCAAACGAAATATCTAATTTTTCAAGGCACCCTACAGTCATTTTACCCTGAAAAAACATGAGGAGGGAAATCATGTCTGAACAGAGAAAGTTTAAGTGTTCCGTCTGTGGTCATGAGTGGGTAGAACCTTACGGTTCCGGAGGTGCAGGCAGAGATATGGTCTGTCCGAAATGCGGCAGCAACAATATTCACAGGGTCGATATCGGCGGTCATGGAATAGGCCCACGAGGAGGGGGTAGAAGACCTTAAAAGAAAAAATGATTATGAAGCTCTTCTTTGTCAAAGGATCTGGAAAGGCGAGTCTGAATTATTCTGTATAAAGGGTAAAAAACAGGGGCTGAACAATGGAAAATACGTTTTGGACAGCACTGGCAACGAGTTCTACTGCAGCTATCGTTACTAGCGTTGGCATCTACACAATACGGAGATTTTCCGACTGGGGTCGTCGTAACATCACCTATTTTATGTGTTTCGCCGCAGGTGTTCTTATATCCGCCTCTTTTCTTCACATCATTCCCAAGTCTTTCTCCATGAATCCCAACGCATCTATATATCTCCTTTTGGGATTCTTTGGGTTGCATGTGTTTAATCGCTTTGTGACGGCCTTCGTCTGTGACAAAGATGTGGAGAAGGCTGAATATGCTATCGGGATAGTACCCATGATAGGCATTGGTTTTCATTCTTTTATTGACGGGATTATCTATTCCATAGCTTTCACTGTCAGCATCTTTACCGGTTTCATGGCAACTGCCGGCATGGTGTTACACGAATTTCCCGAGGGCATTATTACCTATCTTTTATTGATTCGGAGCGGTTTCAGTGAACGGGCCTCCTTGGCCTTGTCCTTCCTTGCAGCGGCTATAACTACTCCGCTAGGCATGGTACTCTCCTACCCGACCATCAGCAAAATCGATCAGCCCATGCTTGGTGCGTTGCTATCGTTTTCGGCAGGTGCCCTAGTGTATGTCGGAGCAACGCACCTCTTGCCCAAAGCGGAGCAGGAGCACAAGAAATACAGTTTAATTGCCTTGGGAGGAGGCATCCTGGTAGCCGTGGTTATCGTCTTATCAAAGGCCTGACTAAAGAGAATCTTCAGCATCTGTCTTCCTTCTAATCAAGAATTTAAGGTAAGAGAACCATGCACACAATAAACAGTGATGTAAAAGATATCTCCCTCGCTGATCAGGGGAAGGATCGCATTGAGTGGGCATTAAACGAGATGCCTGTGATACGGATCCTTATAGAGCGGTTTAGCCAAACAAAACCGCTGGAAGGGATGCGTCTAAGCGGCTGCCTTCACATCACCACCGAGACAGCAAATCTGGCCCGAGTTTTAATCGCCGGCGGTGCCGACCTTGTCCTCTGTGCCAGTAATCCGCTCAGCACTCAGGATGATGTGGCAGCGGCTCTGGTGAAACACTACAGCATACCTGTCTTTGCTGTTAAAGGGGAGGACAATAGACTTTATTACCAGCATATCAATGCGGCCTTGGATCATCGTCCTCAACTGACCATGGACGATGGTGCGGATCTGGTGAGCGAAATGCACAAGAAACGCCCGCAAATGCTGTCCACTATGTTTGGTGGAACTGAGGAAACAACTACCGGTGTCATCCGCTTACGTGCCATGGCCCGGGATGGAGCATTAAAATTCCCAATTATTGCTGTAAATGATGCCATGACCAAACATCTGTTTGATAACCGATATGGCACTGGCCAAAGCACTCTTGATGGAATTATTCGAGCCACAAATATTTTATTGGCAGGCAAGATCTTTACTGTCGTGGGATATGGTTGGTGCGGTCGGGGAATTGCCATGCGCGCCAGGGGGATGGGTGCCAATGTTATTATAACTGAAGTCGAGCCGGTTCGTGCGCTGGAAGCGATTATGGACGGATATCGAGTCATGACCATGCTGGAAGCTGCTGCTATTTCGGATTTTATTGTCACAGCTACCGGCGACAAGAATGTCGTTGACCAACCACATTATGAAGTAATGAAGGATGGCTGCATTCTCGCAAATTCCGGTCATTTCAATGTCGAGATCAATATTCCTGCTCTTGAGAGGATGGCCATCAGAAAACAGAGACAGCGGCAATATGTGGATGAATACTTTTTACCAACCGGCCGCACTATCCGCCTGCTTGCAGAAGGTCGGCTGGTTAATCTAGCTGCTGCGGAGGGTCACCCCTCGGCAGTAATGGACATGAGTTTTGCCAATCAGGCACTCAGTGCTGTCTTTATAAAAAATAATAGAGAATCCCTGGCAAATGATGTTCTTCCAGTTCCACTGGAAATCGATCAAGAAATTGCCCGTACGAAGCTTGAAGCAATGCAAATGCACATTGATACGCTCACCGAAGAGCAAGAAAAATATTTGTCTTCATGGCAGGAGGGTACATGAAAAATCATACGAGAAAAATATTAAATAACCGGAATGGAATCTTCAGGGGTGCATTTCCCTTTATACGTTCTCGCATGGTTCATTTAGATAAATTTACACAAGTAAAATAAGTAAGTTAATTCGTTAATAAAATCTTGCTATTAACATATTATTAACAATAATTATATTGTTAATTGGAGGCAGTTATAATTTCTTAAACAGGAGGATGACCATGGCAAAGAAAGAAGCAAAAGCTGAACTGGTTAAAAAGGAAGAGGTTCGCCCTGTTTCAATGTTTGAGGAAATGGAGAGCAATTTTGACAGGTTTCTCCGCCATCCATTTTCCATGATGATGCGTCCCACGTGGCCTGCATTTGATTTTCCCAAGATGGAGGACATCTCGCCGTCCGTCGATATCTTTGAAGAAAAAGGTAATATGGTGATCAAGGCCGAGATGCCGGGAATGAACAAGGAGGATGTGAATGTTTCCATCACTGAGAACACGGTGACCATCTCCGGCGAGAAGAAGCAGGAGGAAAAGGTGGAGAAAAAGGATTATTACCGGGTGGAGCGCAGCTACGGTTCCTTCTGCCGCAGCTTCCGGCTACCGGAAAATGTGAACGGCGATAAGGTTAAGGCCTCGTTCAAGGACGGTGTCCTGGAGGTTCGTCTCCCCAAGACCAAGGAAGGCAAGCAGAAAAAAGTTACAATCAGCTAAAAAACAATTTTTATAGGTTATTAAAAGAAATGCCCTGATAGCTTCAAGCAGTTAGGGCATTTTTGTCTGTCTCAACGGTAACTGCTTCCAACATCCTATTCTATAGGTACAGCACCATATCGAACCGAAGACAGTGAAGAAACAATTGAAGGAATCTGGTTATAGTATACGGCACAGCGCACATGCGGGGACGTTCTATCCCGACAGTGCAGAGACCATCACACAATATATCGAAGCGTTCGACAAAGTCGAGAAAGTGGTATTGAAAGAGAATATCCGTGCCTTCATCGTCCCACATGCTGGCTACATCTACTCCGGCTTTACTGCCAACCTAGCCTACATGCAGCTTGAGCACACCAAAAGCAAGCGGGCCATCGTCATCGGCCCCTCGCACAGCGTCGCCTTTGAGGGAATGAGCATATCGCTTTATGACAGCTACGAGACCCCTTTTGGAACACTCAATGTCGATCTGCCCTATGCGCAGATGCTCAAAGAGAAGTTCGACATCGCCTTTGACGAGAGAATGCACCGCGAACACTCCACGGAAGTGCAAATGCCTTTCATCAAATACTATGCCCCGCAGATGCAGGTGATCGAGATGGTCTATGGGTTCTACAGCCCGCAAGAACTCTCCCGGATCATTATTGCCCTTTTGGAAGATCCTGACAACCTCGTCATTATCAGCACCGACCTCAGCCATTTCCACACGGAAGAGGAGGCGAACCGGCTCGACGACATCTGTATGAAAGCGATCGATGAACGGGATGTACCCCTACTGCATCAGGGGTGCGAAGCCTGTGGAAAGATCGGCGTGGAAGCGATACTTTTGTCTGCCAAGGCGCTCTCATTGCAGACAAAACTGCTTGATTACCGCACCAGTTCCTGGGCCACCAAAGACAGATCGAGTGTTGTAGGTTACGGATCGGCGGTACTTTACAGCGAATAGTAAAACAAAAAGATACCCTCCATAGCCGGTGCAATAAAGGGTAAAGGAACTTACCACACGTCTTTGCAAACTTCGTTGAAGGTATAAGCAGAAAATCCGGCAGGGCATGTATTACCTATGGTCAAATGCTTTTGGTGTAATTCTGCTGATTGGGTTTGAAAAGATGATGAGAATATTAATCTGGTTTCTTCTGTTGACTGGAGGACTGATTGCCGGCCCCTTGCTGGATATGGCTCTTTTTCCTAATCTGTTTTGCAGTATCTCCTTCCATCTCGTTTCTTTTGTTTTCGGTGCGATTCTCTTGCGCCTGGTTATCAACGGTGCCCGAAATACCGGGCGTCAGTTGGCACATGGCGGACGTGTCGGCGATTTGCCCAGGATGGAGACCAACCGTCTGGTCACCACCGGGCTTTATAGATGCATGCGTCATCCCATGCATCTGGCTCTGCTCTTTTTTCCTCTGGCCCTTGCCCTGCTGGAAGGATCGCCTTCTTTTATCATTATAATCTGGCCGATGGAGGTATTATTTATGCTCGTAATGATACGGTTTGTGGAAGAACCGGAGGCAAAGAAAAAATTTGGTGTGGACTATACAACCTATGAAAAAGAGGTTCCCATGTTTTCCCTGTCACTATCCTGTTTGCAGGAGCTTTTTCTAAAACGATCAAAGATATCTCATCCAAAAAAATAAACCCTATCCGCAACCTGCGGTGGTAAACTCTCCTGGGATACAACTACATTAATCAAAAAAAGTTTTTCATAATTGCAACACTCTGAAAGCCAACTCCTTGATAACCAGTGATGACGGTGCATCCGGATACGCCATAACAGCAAGCTTTCCTTCAGAAAGAGCACGGGGCAGGCAAGGGTCATAGGGGATCTCGGCTAGGAGATCAAAGCCATTCTCTGAGGCGAACTGCTTGATAAGTGTGTTTGTTTCGGGATGAATATCGGCCCGGTTAATAACAATCCCAAGTGGCATTTTGAAATGACCTGCCACCTCAATTATCCGCTGCAAATCATGGAGGGCGGATGGTGTTGGTTCCGTCACCAGCAGCACATAATCAGCATCCTTCATGGAGGCGATAACAGGGCAGCCGATACCCGGCGGTCCGTCGGTAATGAGAAGGTCCGTCTTACACTCTTTGGCCTCTTTTCTGGCCTGTTTTTTTACCACATCAACCAGGCGACCGGAGCTTGATTCTCCGATGTTAAGTGCACCGGCAACTACCTGTAGACCAACGCAGCTGAACAGATTGAGCTTGCCGTTAACAACCGGTCGTATCTCAATGGCATCCACCGGACAGCTGATCGCACAGGCACCACATCCTTCACAGGCATAATGGATGATAACAGGTTCCGTATCACCGGTGATGGCTGAAAACCTGCAAATATCAATACAGGTCATACAACGGCTGCAAAGATCGTAATCAATAAACGCCTTTTCCGAGGCAGTAATATCTTCTGTTGATTCAAGCACTGCACCCAAGACAAGATGAAGGTTAGGTGCATCAACATCCGTGTCTGCCAGCATCACTCGTGAATCTTCGGCCAGAATTGTGCTAATTGCCGCAGCAAGAGATGTTTTTCCTACTCCGCCCTTGCCACTCAGAACGACTACCTCTTTCATACCTTGACCTCTGCAATATTTCGGGCAAGGTTATTCAGTATTTTTGCCGGTTTTGACTGGGGAAACATCCGAACAACCGGTATCCCTGCCACGTAACTTTGAAGGAGTTGATCATCCATCTCCAGTTCAGCCGTCACAGCTGTTTCATGTTTTTTCGCTGTCTTCTCGATGAGTCCTTTGCCTCCCGGCAGATCAGCGCGGTTTACCAGTATGGTCCGCTTCACTTCGAATTGATCCAGAAGGGACAAGATGAGATCTAGGTCATGATCTCCCAGTGGGGTCGGTTCAGTGACGGCTAACACTCTATCAGCACCTTTCAAGGCATTGATCACGTTGCAGTGCGTTCCCGGCGAAGTGTCTACAACGATGATATCGAACTGATCAGCCTCGTCAAATACCCGTTTCTTCAGCTCGTTAACAACCAGGGCACTTTCTTCAAGGCCTGGCTGGAGTTCACCGGTGTAAAGGGTAAGATTTTTATTGACGGTTTTATAGGTCTGGCCGACGATCCTCTGACCTCGGTAGATCGCCTCGGTAGGACAGACCAGGAGACATGCCTCACAACCATTACATTCCCCCAAAAGAAGTACCGTTTGACCTTTGGGCAGTAAAAGGCTATTGAGTCGGCAGGCCTTAATGCATTCCCCGCAACCGTTGCATTTTTCATCATCAAAGATCGGTATGGTGCTTGTCACATCAAGGGGCTGTTCCTGCGGGAGACTAAGCAGAATGGCTGCATTAGGGGCATCTACATCAGCGTCAACTAATGCCACCCGCATTCCCATATCAGCCAGGGAGGCGGCTATATTGACAGCTACTGTGGTTTTTCCCACTCCGCCCTTACCGCCGGTAACACCGATGACCGGTGTAGAAAACGGCTTACGGTGAAAGCTCTGGATGATTTCCGGTCGCAACCGGGTAATCAACTTCTTCTCCCTCTTCCTTGCCCCGGTCCCATGCCCATGCCCATCCCACGGCCTCTACATCGACCGCCGCCTCTGCCTCTACCCATTCCCAGACCGCATACGACCTCACCTCCCCCCGGCATCCGTGCTTTCCTTGGCTTGACCCTGCGTAAATTTATTTACTGTCTCTTGTACAGTGTCGTCGATCGAAGCACCCTCATAAATAGTAATGCCAGCGCTTTCCAATGCTGTGTAGGCATTAGTAGGTCCCACATGGCCGGTCAAGAGAGCATCAACACCTTTATTGGCAATAATCTGGGCTGTACCAATACCAGCACCCTGGCTGACATTTGCCGCAGTGTTGTCCAAAGCCTCCATCTCCAATGTTTCCGTATCAACGATAAGCAGATAAGGAGCTCTACCAAATGCCCCATAAACCTTTGACGTCATTTCCCTTCCGATTGCACTTACACAAAGTTTCATAGTCCTTCCTTTCGATAGTAAGGTCAGTTCCCTGATCATAGTGCTTCCACACTTAGGGCATTTCTGGTTATAGCAGGTTGCTCCCAGTTGATGGACTAACCTTTCACCACACTTTGGGCAGATACAGTCTCCACCTGGTCCTTTTGCATAGCCACCTCCTCGACCGCGACCGCCGCCTTTTCCTGCTCCTCTGCCCATCTCTGGGCCTGTTCCATCACGTCTTGGCATTTTTCTTACCTCCTTTTTAGAAGATAGATTGGCGTACCTGACTCAAAACAGACGTCCGCTATACGACCTCAACGTATACTTTTTCCGTAAGACCTTTGGGGATATGATGGCATGTTCCCTTTACTGAGACCATCAATGCATGAGATTCCGCTTCTTGGCGATGTAATGCCTTAACTGTATTCCCCTCCTTAATCCAGTGCCGATCAAGTTCAGCTAAAAGTTCGGGATTGCCGGCAATGGAACTGATCTTTCCTTTTTCTCCAGGTTTCATGCTGCAAAGCTGCTTCTCTTTTCCCTTCACCTCAACAAACACCACATCTCCGGGCAAATTATATTCATACAACTCCTCACCGGCAATGACAAATCCTTCAACATTGACAATGGCAATATGTGCTCCCTGGATTTCGACAAAAAGTGGCCCGGTGCCGGGAACAATTTTTTTAACTTCAACAATTGCTCCTACCTTAATACCTAAGGCTGTAAATTTTGCCAGCTCACCTCGCCCAACTTCCAGAGCAGAGATTGTTCCTAACTCCTTTGGAGTAAGCTCTGTCAGTCTCCGATCACCCACAACAACGCTCATCAGAGACTCATACCCCAACTGTATTTCTTTTCCCTTGTATTGTAATACAATTTGCGATACATGCGCTGGGTCGATTTCGATTTTGGCCCCTTTTTTAATGCCCATCCCAGCCAAGAGTTTTTTGCCAAATCCTCCCAGGCTTTCATGAAAATCCGTAACCTTGAGTGCTCTTTTTCTTTCCGCCATCTTGAGTGTTGTTTTCATGACTCTCCTTTTAAGAACGCTTTAAATTTTTTGATTAAATAAAATTATTTTGTGCTTATAAGCATAATAATCATCTTATGGGATTTGTAAATTTTAAATTTTGACTCATTTTTCAAAATTTACCGATGGTGTTTGTTTGCTTGAGACAAGGCTATAGTCGAAACAAGACTATCGGTGCTGCCGATTTGACTTTGGCGGCCTGACTTGAATTCAGGAGGATAACATTCGTTTGTAGCAGGTACGGCAGGAGGTAGGCATTTCTGCCGAAATCTGCCTTGCAGATAATTTGGTGTCAGGATCAAAGATATTTCTGAACTCCCTGTACTTTTTACTCTGCCAGATCCTAGTAAGGCTGTTGTTTTTGATGTTGCCGAAAGAGAAGGTTTCAAGGGGGATTGGCCGGTTTTTGAAAATGGGCATAATTTTTTTTGTTGCTGTTTTGCTGGAGCTTCCCGACAAAATCGTATTGGTGAAAACACAAGGACCTACCTCACCGGCCACGTTGATAACACATGCCCGACAGACATTTTCAGGACAGGAAAAGGAACTTTTATCAAGACCGGGACCCTGATATTCAAACAGAATTCTTTTTCTTTGTCCGGCGGCTTCTTTTTTTATCCTTGCCAATGTTCGGTTATACTCGTCGAGCCGCTGTGGATTATTAAAGAGTGCTTCCCGAGATAACTGCGGATCGAGGATCATGGTAAGGTTGCTGGCCACTACCTGCTCTGCTCCCACTTTTTCGGCCAGGCGGGGAATCCCGCTGAGTTCTTCAAAGTTGGAGGCGAGCATGAGATAGGCGAGATGAACGGCTGGTTTTGTGGTTCTCCTTTCAGCCTTGATACGCCGCAGATAGTCAAGAGCCATCACTACGGTGTCAAAATCCGTTCCTTTTCGAATTCGATTATGAGTGGAGGAAGTGGTGCCGGCGAAACTGATTCCCAGGATATCCACCTGGAGATCAACAATGACATGGATAGTCTTCTTATTAAGCAACATGCCGTTGGTAGTAAAGCCGACCATTTTGTTTCGGTTTTTACAGAGCCGCACCATTTCAAAGAGTTCCGGGTGAAGAAGTGGTTCCCCCCATCCCTGCAGGAATACCAGTTTGGTATGACCAAGCGAAGGGAGCAGGTCATAAAAGAACGTCAACGGAAAATGGGAACTTTGCCAACTTTTACTTGCCAAGGTGTGAGGGCAGTAAATACAGGTTGCATTGCAGCGGGTGGACACCTCGATCTGGACCCAGTCAAGAACCGGGCTTATGATCTGCTCTTTTTGATTTTTAAGCCAGGTCAACATTCCAAAAGAATAAAACAAGTATGTAACGGTACAGGATTTATTGAAGAATGATGCCCGGTTCATTGTCATCTTTGAGCATCTGCTGACTGTCCCGAATTATTAATTAACCAGCATGGCTGGACTAGAATCGCCAGCCTCAACGTACAATGAAAGCTTTGGTCTCCGGCATTACACGACCGGGGACCAGTGACTTCCGGATAATCTCTTTGAATATAAACCAATCTGTAACAGGAGGATAAGCTCATGAAAATCACTATCACTGATGAATGCATTGCCTGTGAACAATGCGTTGAAATATGTCCCGAGGTCTTTGTCCTGGAGGGTGATATTGCTGAAGTCATAGTAGACGAAGTTCCCGAAGAATATCAACAAGCCTGCCGAGAGGCAGCCGAAGAGTGTCCTGCCGAGGCAATAATTATAGAAGAATAGAGTTTCCCGATCTTTTAATCATGATCAGGATAGCCATTTGCCCAAGGAGTTGAAGATGCCTAAGACACCCATCCATTTATCTCATCAGCTGGAATATCTGTCCATCCTTGACGAAAACGGTAAGGTGGACTTGGAACTCGAACCCGATATAAAATGGCTGCCAGGCTTTCATTTCTTGATATTCATTATTTAACCCAGCCAGCCAACTATTCCAGCATGAATTATCAAAATGTGAAAAACTGGCAACTACCCTGTTAATTTATCTGGGCTCAAAATACGAAAGCCGAATCATATTTACTTATCACCCGTTTTTTTTTGCATAAGCACAAAATGTTACTTGTGCCATTCTCTATCATGATTATTTTTAATTATAGCCGTGTTTAATGCAGACCACAGACCAATTTCGTTGATTCGTATGTTTGCAATAAAATGGAGCCTGCATTAACAGAGGGTCCAGAAGTCCTTCGTTTACAAAAAAAATTTTGCAATTCGCAACACTCCATAATCTAATCAAAAAAAAATCAATAACCCTAAAAGGAGGAATCCCATGTTTTGTTTTCAATGTCAGGAGACAGCAAAGAATACCGGCTGCACCATCAAGGGCGTTTGCGGTAAACCCGAAGAAACCGCTAATCTGCAGGACCTATTGATCCATGTGCTAAGGGGGATTGCCGTTTACCGTGAAAAATTAGAAGAATTTGGAATCTCCGACAAGGAGACCGGCCTTTTTACAGCCCAGGGGCTGTTTGCCACCATTACCAATGCCAACTGGGACGATGACTGGTTTGTAGCCAAGATCAGGGAAGGCCTCAAACGCCGGGACCAGCTAAAGGACAGCTTCCTGGCCGCCTACAGGGAAAAGAACGGCAAGGATTTTGACGAACCCCTGCATGATTCCGCAACGTGGTTTTCCGATGATCCGACGGAATTTGAGAAAAAGGCCAGGTCTGTCGGCGTTTTGGCCACTGAAAATGAAGATGTCCGTTCCTTGCGGGAACTTTTAATCATCGGCCTGAAAGGGATTGCCGCCTATGCGGAACATGCCGCAACTCTGGGAAAAGAAAAAGATGAAATTTACAATTTTATAATGGAAGCCCTGGCTTCAACCACCAAAGACCTGTCGGTTGACGAAATGATCGGGCTGGTCATGAAAGCCGGTGAAATGGCAGTCAATACCATGGCTCTGCTGGACGAAGCCAACACCTCCGCTTATGGCCATCCGGAAATTACCGAGGTCAATATCGGCGTTAGTAACAATCCGGCAATTTTGATCAGCGGCCATGATCTTAAAGACATGGAAGAACTGCTCGCGCAGACGGAGGGTACAGGCGTTGATGTATATACTCACGGAGAAATGCTGCCGGCCAATTCCTATCCGGCCTTTAAAAAGTATGATCATTTTGTGGGCAACTACGGGAGTTCCTGGTGGCACCAGCTCAAGGAGTTCGAATCCTTTAACGGGCCAGTCCTGCTGACCACCAACTGTCTCGTGCCGTTAAAAAAGAAAGACACCTATCTGAACCGGCTTTTTACCACTGGAGTTGTGGGGTATAAAGGTGCCAAACATATTCCGGAAAGAGCCGAAGGCGGCACCAAGGACTTTTCCGAAATGATTGAACTGGCCAAGAAATGCGAGCCGCCGGTTGAAATTGAAACCGGTAAGATTATCGGCGGATTTGCCCACAATCAAGTTCTCGCTCTGGCCGACAAAGTCGTGGATGCCGTGAAATCCGGGGCCATCAAACGCTTTGTTGTCATGGCTGGATGTGACGGTCGTCAAAAATCCAGAAAATACTACACTGAGGTGGCCGAAAATCTACCTAAAGATACGGTGATTCTCACGGCTGGATGCGCAAAATATCGTTACAACAAACTCGATCTTGGTGATATAGGCGGAATTCCGCGGGTACTTGATGCCGGTCAGTGCAATGATTCCTATTCCCTGGCGGTGATCGCCCTGAAACTGAAAGAGGTCTTCGAACTTGATGACATCAATGAACTGCCGATTTCATACGATATTGCCTGGTATGAGCAGAAAGCGGTAGCAGTGCTGCTGGCTCTTTTATTTCTTGGCGTTAAAGGCATCCGTCTGGGACCCACCCTGCCTGCATTTGTTTCGCCGACCGTGCTCAACGTGCTGGTTGAAAAGTTCGGCATCAAGCCCATCGGCACTGTTCAGGAAGATATCGATGCGATGATGAAGGGTGCATAATTCCCTTTGTTGTTAACAGTTGGCAGTTTTTCTGAAAATGGGCAGACTGGAACAGGACGAGGTTAAGCCGCTGTGAAAACCCCTTTCGAGGCACACAGCAACAAGATCAAAGTGAAGAACAAGGAAGGAATTGGAAGCAGTTTTTTATGCGGAAATTGCATATTTTTTAATTATAATATCCAATTGCCTTTTTTGAAGAGTTGAAAGATTACCAAATTTTATACCGCATCTTCTCCATACGGTTTTTTCATCCTTTTTGGGTAGTGTTGTTTCATTAGTAAAGACAATGCAGGCAGGAAGAGAGCGGAGAATGATACGGTTTCGTTTTGAAATAAGATCGAGGATAACAGGCCGTTGTTTTATTTTTTTCCCGCTCTTTATTTCACAACCCAATCCATTTACATTCATATCTCTTACACAGGTAAGAGATATGTTAAGATCCCCGCGGATGACAGCAAGAATGCTGTCTTTCATCTGTAATCGGTTACAGTTCCGTTGGTCAGGTTTCAAATGATGAGACGACATAAACAGGTCCTCCATATTTGGTTCTTTAAAAAAGATATTGAATTATTCGGGCATACTTTTTTAGTTCAATCAAGAAATGGTTATGAGGATAGAGGATGAGCATATAATGCTAATAATCCGTTAAGAAAGATGTCAAGAAATACAATGTACTAAATTTGAATAGATTTAGTGATCAGTATTCCGGCTGATATCGATTTTATAATCTTTTTTAATGTTAAAATAAGTAGTTAGTAGGGAGGAAAGTATGTCTGACCAAAGAAAGTTTCAATGTTCCGCTTGCGGTTATGAATGGGAAGTTCCACACGGCATCGGAGGTTTAGGAAAAGAAATGGTGTGTCCGAAAAGCGGCAGTAACAATATCCATCGGGTGGATATTGGCGGCCGGGGACGAGGCCCTGGAGGAAGAGGTGGGAGAAGAAGACCTTAGAACTCATGGAACAGGATAATCGAAAATGAGAACAAGGAGAAAAAATGGTTACTGAAGCTGATCCGATTATGGGTAACTGGTATTGCCATCTTGGCAAAGGTCAACGTTTCCGTGTTGCGGCAGTGGATGAGATCGGAAAGACTGTAGAGGTGCAGCACTTTGACGGAGATCTGGAGGAATTTGATTTAGATACCTGGTATCAATTAGACATAGAATCGTGTGAAGCACCGATGAATTGGTCAGGACCATTGGATATTGGGAATAAAGATGATTACGGCACCGAAATCACCGATACCCGTTCAGAAGATTGGGATGAACCTCTAAATGAGTTTCAACCCAAGCCCGATAAACTACAAGAAGAATAGCGAAACAAAGAGGGAGTGAGAATCATTAATGTCTGGTTAAGGACTTGCATATAGTGGATCAGAATTTTGAGAATTCAGAACGTCAGGGTCGGGCGGTACACTTTCTAATTCTCGTGTTTCGTTTTGGATTTTAATTCGTAATTCTCTGACTCGCTTTATTGAAACCTGCTCACCATGCTGCTCATGGCAATAAATGGCAAGCAAGAGATAAGTGATAAGACCTGATAAAATTTGCACCATCAAGCCATGTTTGCTCCGTGCAATGAGATGATAAACTCGGAGGTGACGTTTCCACCAGCCAAAAAACTTTTCTATCTCCCAGCGGAGTTTGTAGATTAAGGCGATATCTTCTGCTGTAAGATCAAACCTGTCGGTGGCAACCCAGTACTTAATGCGTTGAGCTGATCTTCAAAATCCATTTGCAACGGCCTGTTTCCTCGTGAATCCAGTCGAGGAGCATTGGGCAGGATATGGGTTAATGGTTTAGCAATTTGTTTAAACGAGGGAACGAGGTAACGTTTCTTGTGCAAGACTTTGCGAGGCATTTCCATAACTCCTTGTAATCATTAAGGTTATGAAAATTTGACGCCTTTATTCTCAGAGTTTTGTCAAGGAAAAAATGTACCTCTCTCGATTTTTTTATTAATACTTCCCGTTAGTTAATGCAATTTTCTAACCGGACACTACTGAGTGAGAATGAAAGAAGCGTTATTTTATACGTCAGGAAAAGAGAACAAAGTTGTCTGCGGGTTGTGTAATCATCACTGTCATATTAAGGAGAATAAACGTGGCATCTGCGGCGTTCGGGAAAATCGGGACGGTAAACTGTTCAGCCTGGTTTACGGTCGGCTGATCTCGGAAAATACAGATCCCATCGAGAAAAAGCCGCTATTTCATTTTCTGCCCGGTAGCAGGTCGTTTTCTATCGCGACGGTGGGTTGCAACTTCCGTTGCCTCCACTGCCAGAATTACCAGATCTCCCAGTATCCTCATCTTCACGGTGGTAAGATAACCGGTGAGCGCTACAGCCCGGAAGATGTTGTGGAGACTGCGGCAAGGTCGCGTTGTGCCAGTATCAGCTATACCTATGTGGAACCGACCATATTTTACGAGTTTGCTTATGATTGTGCGGTGCTCGCCCAAAAGCGAGGACTTAAAAACGTCTTTGTCAGTAACGGTTACATGACGCCTGAGGTTACCCGCCATTTGGCCCCGGTACTGGATGGTATCAATATCGATATAAAAGCCTTTACCGACGACTTTTACAAAAAGGTATGCAAAGCCCGGCTGCAACCGGTGCTCGACAACGTCCGGCTTATGCACGAACTCGGGGTGTGGGTCGAGACGACCACCTTGATTATCCCCGGACTCAATGATTCGGACTCCGAACTGCGTGATGTCGCCCGGTTCATCAAGAGTGTCGACCCGTCCATTCCCTGGCATGTGACAGCCTTTTCTCCCACCTATAAGATGATGGATCGGGAGCCAACGCCAGTGACCACCCTGCGCAGGGCAAGAGAGATCGGCCTTGCAGAGGGATTGCGTTTTGTATACGAAGGCAACATTCCCGGTGAGGGCGGGGAAAATACCTACTGTCCAGCCTGCGGCGAGGAACTGATCAGCCGCTATGGCTTCAGTATCCGGCAGAACAACCTGACCGAAGGTCGCTGTCCTACCTGTGGTAAGCAGATTGCCGGAGTGTGGAGCTGAGTTACTATTAACCCGTAAACCTGGTTTTCAGACTGGAGGGTGCGCTCAACAGTCTGATATTCCCTTCTCTTATCTCCTGTTGCATTTTGGTGGCAGTCTTGTTCCCGGCAATATAATGAACCCTGCAGTAAATACACTTGATGAGATGGCAAAGGTCATTTACCGTTGTCAAAAATGCCGGCTGCACAGAAAACGGCTGCATGCCGTTCCCGGAGAAGGTAGCCCGGATGCGCGTATTATGTTTATCGGAGAAGCACCGGGTGCAGAGGAAGATCGTACAGGCCGACCTTTTATGGGACCGTCAGGGAGATTTCTGGATCAACTGTTCACTGCAAATAAGATTCGACGCAGTGCTGTTTTCCTGACCAGTTGCGTAAAATGTCGGCCGCCCGGAAACAGGGATCCCAGAAGCCGTGAACTAAATATCTGTACAACTACCTGGTTGTTGCCGCAAATAGATTTGATCAAACCGAAAATTATCGTGCTCTGTGGGAGGATTGCCGCCCGTCTACTGCTGAAATACCCGGTAAGAATTGCTGATGTTCACGGCACGCTGCGGCGTCACAATGGACAGGGGTACTTTATCACCTACCATCCAGCGGTAGGTCTGCGGTTTCCCAAAGCGGCATCATTCATGCGCTCAGACTTCAAGATCCTTGCCGGCCTCATGGCCGGGATATAACCATCGGCAGAAAAAATGGCTAACAAACCGTTCCTGCGTAGCATGTCAATTTTTTAATATAACAAGGAAAATGACGGAAAAGGAGGCAAAGCTCCAAGAGATCATGGACGATTTTTGCAACCGGACCGGCTTGACGGCAGGAAGCCATTCCCCCAAACGCTATTTATGGACAGACGCCTATAGTGTCTGTAATTTTCTGGAGATTTTTCAGCAGACAGTAGAAAAAATATAAACATTGTTCCGTATCTTGTTAAGCGACACATATGTTACCAATCTTTCTCGTTCTTGGTCTCTGACTGATTTACCACATGTTTTTTCCAGCTGTAATAACCACTACAGCTAACCTGTATTACCTTAGACTGTAAACAGACAGGATGAACCCGGCGGCACAAATATTACCTTGACACCCACCGATCATTCCATCATGTTCAGGGATAAGAAAATTTTCAATCGTCAATGTCAACCTATAAACAAGGAGGTATACCAATGCGTTTGATTCTACTGGGAGGCCCTGGAGCGGGAAAAGGAACCCAGGCAAATTACATCAAGGAAAAATACAAAATTCCGCAGATTTCCACTGGCGACATGCTGCGCTCAGCGGTCAAGGCCGGCAGCGAGCTGGGCAAGAAGGCCAAGGAATACATGGACTCCGGCGGATTGGTTCCCGATGATGTCATTATTGGACTGGTCAAAGAGCGCATTAAAGAAGCCGACTGCCAGCAGGGTTTTCTGTTTGACGGCTTTCCACGTACCATACCCCAGGCTGATGCCATGAAGGCTGCCGGCGTGCCCATCGATGCAGTGGTGGACATCGATGTGCCGGATGATGAAATTATCAGACGCATGAGTGGCCGCCGCGTGCATCTTGCCAGCGGGCGAACCTACCACGTTGTTTTTAATCCACCCAAAGAAGAAAACAAGGATGACGTCACTGGTGAGCCACTTATCCAACGCGATGACGACATGGAAGAAACAGTTCGCAAACGTCTGGAAGTCTACCATTCCCAGACTGAGCCGTTGATTGATTATTACAGGAATTGGGAGAAGTCCGGTGAGGCGGTGGCGCCACAATATATCCGGATCAAAGGGGTCGGCAAAGTTGATGAAATACGTGATCAGATTTTTGCCGTTCTTGTCCCATTCGCGTAACTTAAACGTTGCAACATTAATCTAGACACTGGTACTTGACGGTGATGCTTCCAACCCCGAGGGACTGATAAGGCTGATTTTCGGCCTGGAAGTCGAAGACGAACCGAAGCTCCTTCTAGAGTTTTTTGGTGGGAAGAATGTCAGCCGAATATAATTATATAACCTATATCGCCGTTCTCCTGCTCTCCTTCCTCTCCGTGCTGACCACACTGGTGGGCGTTACGCTGGCGATCTATATCGGCAGGAGCGAACGGGCCATCGCTCTGGGTATAGGGTTCTCTGCCGGTATCATGCTGCTGATATCATTTTTGGAACTTATGCCGGAGGCGGCGGTAGAGGCAGGGATGGGTGCGGCTTTGGCAGCGTTTGTCTCGGGGCTTGCTATAATAGCTGCACTGAACTGGGTGATCCCGCATACCCACCTGGAGGAGGAAAAAGGGATATTTGGCCAGATTCCGCTGAGAAGCATCTATCTGGTGGTGTTCGGCCTTATTCTGCATGATGTGCCGGAGGGGTTTGCCATGGCCAACTCCTACATCGCTTCGCCCTCATTGGGGATATTTGTCGCGTTGGCGATCGCGCTGCACAACATTCCCGAAGAGTTCGCCATGGCTGTCCCAATCGTCATGGCCAAAAAGAAGCAGTTTTTATATAAAGCGGCATTCCTCTCGGGGCTTGCTGAACCCCTGGGGGCGGTCATCGGGCTTACCGCGACTCACTTCTTTCATTCCCTCAATCCGTTCTTCATGGCATTCGCCGCCGGGGCCATGGTATTCATCTCCGTGCATGAGCTGCTACCCATGGCCAGAAGGTATCACCGGATCAATTTTTTTGTCCTGGGCATACTGCTAAGCGCGTTTGTCTATCTGCTGCTTGGCGCGGCAATCCCCGAGTAAGTGTCCCCGGACCCATCGGCGGTCATCGTTTGCGGGAGAACTTTCTCGCATAGTAGATATGGCAGTCATATTCCAGTTCAAGCAGTTTTCCTTCGTGGATCAAGTCAGTGACAATATTCCAGCTACTGCTCGCTTTTTCAAAAACGCCTCTACTGCCTCTTTGCGTCTATCTGCTGGTGGCATTTCTTAATTTCAAAGCAAAACTGGGAAGTTCGATGACTCAAATCCTTCGAGTTTTGCAGTTAAACCTCTTTGCCAGGTGTGATTTTATTGAGCTTTTTAAACCACCTGACAGGCAACCTGTTGATTCTCTACAGCTTTTATTGTGGAGTCAACCATGAGACAGCACTGTCTGTTCGTCAATCATTGTTACCCCCAATAGTTGTTATGCCTGAGAGATATCTTAATCAGATGAACCGTCTCTCGTTTTTAAATAACTGTATACATTGTTTGACACAAGTGATTATTATCTAATAATTATCCTCTATTTACAAAAACATTTTCTGGAATTGACCTATGAAAATAAGAAAAGACATGATTGCCTTCGGGCCTGTCCCCTCCAGACGTTTAGGACGCAGCCTTGGCGTTAATAATATTCCGCCTAAAAATTGCACCTTTTCCTGTATTTATTGTCAAATCGGCCGAACCGACAAAATGGATCTTACACGTCGGGAATTTTACAGGCCGGAAATGATTGTGGAGGAAGTAGAGAAGAAAGTCAACAAGACCAGAGAAAGGGGAGAATCCATTGATTATCTCGCCTTTGTCCCCGATGGAGAACCTTCACTGGATATTCATCTTGGAGATGAAATCGATCTATTGCGCCCTCTTGGTATTAAGACGGGTGTGATTACAAATGCTTCTTTGATCTGGCGGGATGATGTCAGAAAGGATTTGCTGAAAGCGGATTGGGTCTCTCTTAAGGTAGACGCCGTAGACAGAAATATCTGGCGGAGGGTTAATCGTCCTCATCACGATCTGAAGTTGTCTGTCATTCTGAAAGGGATGCTTCAGTTTTCCCGTGAATATCCGGGAAAACTGGTTACGGAAACCATGCTTGTCAGGAATGTAAACGACAGCGTTGCCCACGTTAAAGAGATAGCCGGTTTTCTCTCTCAGCTCAGGCCAGCCATAGCGTACCTGTCTATTCCCACCAGACCGCCCGCGGAAAAATGGGTTCTTCCTCCCGGTGAAGAGGCCTTGACCGCAGCCTATCAAATTGTCAGCGAGCATCTTGAAAATGTTGAGTGTTTATTCGGCTACGAAGGCAATGCATTTTCTTTGACAGGAGACGTGGAAAACGACCTGCTAAGCATTGTTTCCGTGCATCCGATGCGGGAAGAGGCTGTACGGAAATTCTTGAACAGGGCCGGGAAGGACTGGTCTCTTATCCGTAACTTGGTAAATCAAAATCAACTTCTTGAAACGGAGTATGAAGGGAAAAGATATTTTATAAGGAAGCTGGATGAACAGGAAACAAAATAATCGCCTTAAAGTCACTATTATTTATGACAATGAGGCTTGGAACAAAAGACTTCAGGCTGACTGGGGCTTTTCCTGCCTTGTCCAGGCGTATGGCAGAAAAATACTTTTTGATACCGGAGCGAGAAGTTCTATACTTTTCGCAAATATGAAGAAGTTGAATATCGATCCCGGTGAAATTGACGAAGTGTTTATCTCCCATGGCCATTGGGATCACATCGGCGGGCTTTCTGATTTTCTCAAGGTGCATCAGGTCAGGGTAATTGTTCCTGCCTCACTTAGCGGTTTGGAAGGTGTGACGGTTCTAAGGGTAAGTAAACCGTTACAAATTCATGACAATATTTTCTCCACCGGTGAACTCGTAAATAATGAACAAGCTCTTATCGTTCAAAGTAAAGAAGATCTGGTCGTCATTGCCGGATGTTCCCATCCCGGCGTTAAGCAAATTCTACTTGCAGCCTCTCAGTTCGGCCGAGTCGGAACATTGATCGGCGGCCTGCACGGATTCAAGAATTTTGATCTCATAGAAAATCTGGACAGGATTTGCCCGGCACATTGTACCCAATACAAATCGGAAATTGAGTCTCGGTATCCTGAAAAATATATCCCCGGAGGAGCCGGCAAAATAATCGAAATATGATGTCGTATGTTATGATTTCTTCCGAGCCCGTTTTTTCTTGCTTGTTTTCTTTTCAGAGACCCGTATTTTAAACATAAGCCCAAAATATGTTATAGAAAGGAAAATGCACATGAAGCCCATCCAAGAGATTGTTGTTCCTGTTGATTTTGACCAGCATACTGATAGATTGGTTGAGTTTGCTATCTCCATGGCCGACCTACTTTCTGCCCAACTACACTTTATTCATGTTTCTGAACCATATGAAGGATATGGAGCTCCATCGGACAGTCTTGCTTATCAGGATATTGAAAAACAGATCAGAGCAGCTGCGGAAGAAAAAATGGCACAACTGATTGTGGAGAGTTCTAAAAAAAATACGAATTGTACCGGTAAGGTAGTAAACGGTGATGTAGTAGATGAAATCGTTGCCTATACCGAAGAGGAAAATGCCGGGATGATCATTATCGGTACCCATGGAACCAAGGGACTGAAAAAAATTCTTCTCGGAAATGTGGCGGAACGGGTTGTGCACAGAGCGCCTTGTCCGGTTTTATTGTTTAATCCTTACCGATAAGAAAAAAAGAGGAATATAAGGGCGATCAAGACCACCGCCTCATTCAGCTGTGTAAGAGCTGGTTTTGGCAATCGCGTCAAGACTCTTTCCAAACCGCCAATCCCGATGACAATGAAAGCATAGCGAATAGCACTTGTAACGTCGCCCCATATAAGAGAAACCCCGAAAGGGGCAAGGCTGACTAAAATATTTCAGCACTCATCTGTAACCGGACTCCCTGACGCATGGCTCGTTCCTGTTTCACCATTTTCGTCTCGGTTAAAAATTATACATCTTACGCTTTAGTTTTCGGATTGTAGGGCTACTTTAGTGCAATGGCTGAAATAAAAGCACGAAATTACAGTAGGTTAATTTTTTCGAGGCAACTTTTTTCTCGAAATATGTAGGCACACGTTTGTGCTATTTATTCTTGACATAGTATGGCTCTGCATTTAACATGATGGGCAATCATGTACTTGCGAACTACTCAAAGAAAGAACAAGGACGGCTCGGTAACCAAATATTACCAGCTGGCCCATAATGAACGGCATCCGACCAGCGGGAAATCCACGGCCAGGATTATCCACAGCTTTGGCAGAGCCGATCAACTTGACCGTGAGGCCTTGGTCCGACTGTGCCGATCCATCGCCCGGGTCTGTGGTGTAAAGGTTATTGATCCATTGGATGATGATGACCATCAAGGCGGTCTGCCAAAAAACGTCCGGATCAAGCGAACTGTTGAATTCGGCACGGTCAGGGCTATCGAGAAACTGTGGGAACAATACGGCATCGGTAAAACATTCAGGGAGCTGGCAAAGAAAAAGCAGGTACCTTATGAGAAAGCCTTGCTGGCCATGGTCGCCAACCGACTCTGCAGCCCGGAATCGAAGCTTGGAGTATGGGGCAGATGGCTGGAGACTGTTTATCTGCCGGAATGTAATGATCTTGAGTTGCGGCACATGTACGAGGCCATGGATATTTTCCATGATCATGCTGAGGAGGTGGAACGGGAGATATTTTTCCAGGTTGCCAACCTGCTGAATCTGTCTGTTGATATTATTTTCTACGATACCACCACTGCCTCGTTTGCCGTTGATTATGAGGATGAAGAGGAAGGCGGTCTTCGGCAGTATGGTCATGCCAAAGAGGGCATGTGGGCACCACAGGTTGTTGTGGCCCTGGCGGTAACCAGAGAAGGAATCCCGGTGAAAAGCTGGGTATTCCCGGGTAATACCACTGATGTCAGCACCATTGAAATAATCAAAAAAGATCTTCGAGGCTGGAATCTTGGCAGGGCTCTGTTTGTTGCTGACTCGGGCATGAATTCCAAGGTTAATCGTAAGGAGTTGGCCAAGGCCTGTGGCAAGTACCTGCTTGCCACCAGAATGGCAAGCGTAAAGGAAATAAAAGAGACGGTCCTTTCCCAACCTGGCCGTTACAGGAAATTGTCTGACAACCTGCGTGCCAAAGAGGTTATCCTGAAGAACGGGAAACGATATATCATCTGCTATAACCCCGGGGAGGCAAGACGGCAGACCACCCACCGGAAAAATATCGTTATTATGCTTGAAGAAGAATTGAAAAAGCACAAGGATAAGAGTGCGACAAAAAAATGGGCCATTGCCCTGTTGGCTTCTCGAAGATATAAACGGTATCTCACCATCACTGATAAAGGCACAGTTCGAATTGATCGCAAGGCAATCAAGACAGCTGCCAGGTATGATGGCAAATGGGTTCTGGAGACTAATGACGACAAACTGACCGTTGAAGACGCAGCCTATGGTTACCGGAGCCTGATGGTTATTGAACGCTGTTTTCGTTCGCTCAAACGTACTCAGATCAAGATGATGCCGATGTATCACTGGCTCGGTCGTCGTATTGAGGCCCATGTGAAGATATGTGTTCTGGCGCTTTTCATAGAACGAGTCGCGGAATTGAAATGCGGGAAACCGTGGTCAAGGATCAGGCCAATCCTTGCTAAAATTCAGGCCACGGAATTTGTTACACCGAGTCATAGTTTTTACCAATTAAATGAGCTGCCCAAAGGGGCAAAAACCCTGTTGAAGAAACTTGTAATTGACCGTCCTCGCAAGGTTTTCAGCATTCAGCATGTTGAAAAAGAAACTGCAATAACGTAGGCACACGCGAAAAAAGACCTCCCTTGTAAAAGCCCGCTGGAACTGGCTTTGCGCCGAGGTCTAAATTTTAACAAAAAAACCCAAGCCTAAGCTTATTGTTGCGATAAATATGCTGATAGGGTTTACGTTGGTAGGAGCGGCGCCTTACATATAGATTCGATGTTTCTCAAATCAATCCGGCTTTTTCCTTCTCTTCCTGAACCGGCAACCAGAGACGGCCGGTTATCACCCATTCCGGCCTGTTTGATGTATTAGCGCCGGTCTTGCGGAAATATAACACCTTTATACCTGTATCGCGATACGATGAGGAAATAAATCGCTGGTAAAAAAATGCCATAGCCCGGGATGGGTCTTCGCTATTCACAATACAGGCCGGGTCAGATATTTGCAGAGAGACGGCCTTGTTTTTCTCAAAGATTTCCTTCTTTCGGGCAAGGACCTCTGCATGGCTTTTTACTGTGGGACTATTGCGAAACAATCGGTAGGTGACCAGAGAGTCGTCATAATAGCTCATCAGCTTCTGGATATTTTTTTGATCAAAAGCTGCAGCCCAGTTTTTCACCATAGCCTGGAGAGTTGACAGCTCCTGCTGCTTCGGTAACTGTTCAGGATCGGATGATGAAACAATGACGGGGATAACAGGTGGAGATTGATCATCCATAAACTGAAACCAGAGCCAATCCGCCAATGACTGATTCACCTGCCAGGCGAAAAAGGAGCGGTGACTGAAAAGAAACGGTTTACCCTTATCTTGTCCAAGCAGATAGATACCATCTTCCGGAGTAATACCTGCCGGTAATGAGAGTTCTCTGACAGGCACAGAACTATCGCTTTGAAAAAGTAAAACTTTTTTTTTCTTTGGTTGAATGGTTATACTTCTCCAGCCAGGAGGAAGGGCAACAAGATTCTTTATTCTTTCGGGTATTGGTTGCTGATTGGCAATAGAGGCTTCATTCCTGTTAGATGTCATTTCTTCAGGAGTTTCTCCTGTGGCCGAGGCGGAGTTCCCGGGTGTCTCCTTATCAGGTTTATTTGCTGGTCCTACTGACATAACAGCAGGTTGCGAAACTGCCAAGTCTTCCGGTTCCTGTTTCTTTTTTTCATCCTGCTGGGCATTTTGTCCATGAACGATTTCATTGTGACTGTCCACGGGAATGGGTTTTGCAGCCGGTTGTATGACCTCCGTCTCCTCTTTTTGTTGTCCAGAGTTCAAATGAGTGTCTCCTCCTGCAGTGTCGATATCCTTAACCGTTCTTTCAACAG
Organism: Thermodesulfobacteriota bacterium; assembly: GCA_034660835.1. GTDB lineage: Bacteria > Desulfobacterota > Desulfobulbia > Desulfobulbales > Desulfobulbaceae > Desulfobulbus_C. Next base: position 753 of record JAYEKB010000113.1, on the reverse strand, counting down.
TGTCCTGTTTCGCAGGAGCAGTACGATCCATTATTTTTGTATGCCATATGGCCGCCAATTGCCCTGTTTTAAGATGGATCAATTTTTGAAAAGGAGCATGACTGAAATACATCGCTATACCGGCAAGAATCAGGGCCATGAACAGGAAGAATACAAGCTGTTTCTTGCTGTTACTGCCTGCCGTTCCGCTGGTATTGCACTCCAGGCTCTGCATGGCATTGTGCAGGTGTTCCCGGTTAACACTACTTTTTCCATCCACAAAGGCAGCCATCAATGAACGCTCGCAGAGCGTATTGATGATTCTGGGGACTCCGTTGGTTAACCTATGGATTTGTTTTATGATAGCAAGGCTGAAACGATTGATATTTCCGCCACCGGCTACCTTGAGACGATGATGGATATAGTTGACGGTTTCATCAAGTGTCAGTGTTTCCAGACGATAGCGAATAGTAATACGTTGATGCAGCTGCTTGAAGTTATCCTGATTAAGTTTCTCTTCAAGTTCAAGTTGACCGACCAGCATAATCTGGAGCAACTTTGCCTTATCCGTCTCCAGGTTGGAAAGCAAACGAAGTTCTTCGAGTGTATTTTCCGGAATTTCCTGGGCCTCGTCAATAATAACAATGGTTCGGATACCCTGTTTAGCAGATTCCAACAGGATATCTTGAAGGGAACGTAATAAAGATTCTTTGGACATTTCCTGCATATTATCAGGAGCCATGCCAAGATCTTCAAGTTCATACTTGAAGATCT
>JAYEKB010000112.1:0-4234 GCA_034660835.1 Thermodesulfobacteriota bacterium | reverse complement strand
CAGGGTGCCTTTCTGGCCGCCCTGACTGCCAAGGGAGAAACAGCTGATGAGGTGGCCGGTGGCTGGAAGTCTATTTATGAAGTAGATACCGTCAAAGTTTCACTCAGTGATGTAGTTGATAACTGCGGAACCGGCATGGACAGCTTTAAAACTTTCAATATCAGTACTGCGGCCTCAATTATTGCTGCTGCCGGAGGGTTAAAACTTGCCCGGCACGGGTCACGGGCGATCAGTTCTGCCTGCGGGACCGTTGATCTGGCTGAATCCCTGGGCGTTGATGTAGAGTGCAGTGCTGAGCTTGTGGCCCAATCCATTCAGGAATGCGGGCTCGGACTCTTTAATGGTATGAGTCCCCGGATACACCCCATGGCTTTGGGAAGGATTCTCTCCCAGATTCATTTTGGTTCTCCTCTCAATATTGCTGCCTCCCTTGCCAATCCGGCCATGCCTAAAATAGCTTTGCGCGGGGTTTACAGCCGTGAGCTTATCCTGCCGGTAACGAAGGTGATGAGGGCAATCGGCTATGAACGGGCAATGGTTGTCTATGGTGTAATTGACAACAGTGAACTGGCCATGGATGAGGCCTCGATCTGCGGGACTACCTATGCCGCCGAATTACGAGATGGCAGGATTGATGAATATTCCTTTGAGCCGGAAGAGTGTGGATTACAAAGACATGCACCCGAACCACTGAAGGCTGACAGGGACAGAGAGGCAGCTGCCGTTGAAACCGTCCGACTCCTCTCCGGTACGGTTAACGGTGCCAGAAGAGATGCCGTTCTACTCAATGCAGGACTTCTCTTCTACCTCAAAGACATGGCTGATACTATCAGGGGCGGGGTAGAGAGAGCAGTACAAATTCTGGAGAGCGACAAGGTAATGGACACCCTGCAGCAATGGGTCAGTGCCCAGAACAGAGAGCCGAAAGCAGGACTCAAGCGGCTGAAGGGATTAATTGCTGAAGGTCAGTGTTGATGTGTAATCCATCACAGGAAACCATCTTCCCGATAAGTGGGGTAATGCCATGTTGTTCCGTGCAGGAGCCCTGTCCCCAGGGCGATAAAAGGGCCGGCATCGTGCCACAAGCTGACAATCGCCCAAGGGACTGGGGTCCAAAACAACATGAACCACCAGTTATTGGGAAGATACCAAGAGCTATGAGCCAAGAGCTAAAGGCTACATAATGGAATTATTGATCATAAAAAGCAGAGATCATTATTTTCGTTTTAAGAAAACCACCTATGAAACCTGCCCCATGAACAAGGCCAGCGTCTTTCATTTAGATAAAGTTGCCGATGTAAAGATTTTAAAAAAGAAGCTGGTAAATGACGGGCTAACAGATGCTGCAATTTACAAACTGACTATTACTGAAGAGCCTTTTATGGAGTAACCCGTCATCGGTAAATGATCAGGGGCACCGCATCTTTGCTCAGTTGCGACAGGATGCATAGAGGGGCTATAGCGTCCCATCGCAACTGAACAAATCTACGACCCCCCTGATCATTTACAAATTTTGAGTAAGTAATAACGTATAACTTTAAACCTGTAATTGGTTACCGTCATCAAACTACTGCTGACCAGATCTCAACAACTGGAGTTGAGGAAAAACTCAGAGAAGCCGGTTATCCCGCCAGGCCATATCAACCTCTCTGTCCTCTACTGTGGAATTTGTCGAACAGATGCCAAAATGTGGGGCCAGGGCCACAGGGATCTTGTTCTCCCCCGTGTTCCGGGCCATGAAATAGCTGCTGTAGACAGGGCAACCGGCAAGCTCTATACCGTCTGGCCGGGACAAGCCTGTGGTTCCTGCTCGTACTGCCGAAATGGCCGGGAAAATCTCTGTGAAGAAATGAAGATTATCGGTTTTCATTCCGATGGTGGATTTGCAAGCTCCCTTGTCAGTCCTGTGGCAAGTCTCATTCAAGTCAAAAAAAATATCGCGCCTCAGCTCCTGTGTTTCTGCGAACCTGTTGCCTGTGTACTCAATGGCCTGGAAAAAGTGGGCCTGAAAAAAGGAGAGTCCGTTATCATTTATGGCGGCGGCGTGGTCGGACTGCTTGAAGCGCTGGTCTGTTTGCACAAAGGAGCGTATCCCACCCTTATTGAAAAAAATGAAAACAAAATCGCCAAAGCAATGCCTTTTGCCGACGCATGCGGCATCAGGGTTCAGCAGGATTGCGAAGCTGATAATTTTGATATCGCTTTAAATGCATGCGACAGCCCTTCGGCCTTTGGCCAGTGCCTCAACAAACTGCGCAAAGGTGGCAGATTGTGCTATTTCTCAGGTCTGCCCGGAGACTCCGCCATTGGCGCCAAGGACCTTAATCTCATCCACTATAAAGAGCTGCTCGTTGCAGGCTCCTACGGTCCCCGAAAAGATCACATGAGACAGGCCGTCTCTTTTTGTGATAGCCGGCAGTCTCTTGTATCGCTGCTCATTGAAGAAATAATCAGCCCGGGGGAGGCACCAGACAAGATGGCGGATATCCTGGCTGGAAAATCCTACAAATACCTCATCGATTTCACCGGCCAGACACCTCCCCTCTGACCGGCATCTCTCATTGGCAAGCATTACTACTGTCAAACAAGTACGCAGCCGCCCCATTATGGCTCAGGCGGTAACTTCACGAACAAACTGTGGCAGCGTTTCACAAACATCCCCTTCTATAAAAAAATCCGTCAGCTGTGAAGAGCGCGAATCAGCTGCACTCAATGCAGTATGTTCCGTATTGAACTCATAGAGAAGGCCACCCTGCTGCTTTACTCGTAAGGGCAGCTCAGCAGCAGGGAAAACCTGAGCGGAAGTCCCGACAACCATCAACAGGTCACAGTGTGCGATTAGAGAATGAATTTCCGCCAGACTCCGAACAGACTCACCGAATAAGACGACGTTTGGCTTTAGCGGGTATTCACAGTCATCACACTGGGGAACCTCCCGGGCCTGGTAATGGGCTTCAGTTACCGGTACCAGTTTCCCACATTTGATGCACTGCAGATGTAAATGATCGCCATGAATTTCAAGCACCTTCGTATTACCGGCAAGTTGATGCAGATTATCAACGTTCTGGGTGATGACACCGTGCAGAAACCCTCTGTTTTCCAGCTCGGCCAGGGCAAGATGTGCAGGGTTGGGCTCTTTTCCTATGAGAATAGTACCCATGGCCCGATACAGCTGCCATGCCTTGGCAGGGTTTTGCATGAAAACGTCAAGAGTAGCGTAATTATTCGGTGAAAAAACCTGCCACAGCCCATCTGCACTGCGAAAATCCGGGATACCACTGCCCACTGATATCCCGGCTCCTGACAGTGTTACTGGACATGATGCCGCTTTGAACCGTTTGATCGCTTCTGCAAGATACCGTTCATCTTCACCGGGAATAACGGTTTTCATAATGCCCCCTCCCTTACTACCTTGAGGATTTTACAATTGAACTTCATTCAAAGATGAGCCGAAGATAAGAAGCAAGATTGGCCATGTTATTCTTTTACAATCCCTTAGCCCGCATATTTCATGAACACTTTGCAAATTTAAAGCAGGGAATAATGCGCAATTTTATCATATGATTTACAGAGGTTACCTTAAAATGAGCAAAGTGTTCATGAAATATGCGGGTTAGTGTCTCGTCTACAATGTAATGGCGTAAAATTTTGCAGTAGGTTTTTGTGGTTTGGTACACATCGTAGAAAAACTCACCGCAGAGTCGCAGAGTTTGCAGAACCAAGACGCTTTGTATACAATACTATTTTTGTATACCATACTATAACATGTGTAGAAATAATCTACACCAACAACACCAGCAGAAAGGGGAATCCATGGACTGCTTTTTATGCAAAAATACAGGCTACGTGATGATCAAAGGCTATCAGACCGATAAACAATTTAAGGTCAACTGCCCCTATTGCGCAGAAGACAAACCCGAAACAAAAGAAGCCGGCACACCTGCTAAACAATCAGGCACAACTTGCGAGTACTGCAGCGGTGCCGGGGAAGTAACTATTGAGGCCCAGGATGGAACACCCCGAACCGTCACCTGCGGTCATTGCGGCGGATCCGGCAATGATCCGGTGGGGAGTGATTAACAAATCACCACAATATATGCCTGCCTATAGCCCGCATATTTCATGAACACTTTGTTTCATGCAGCATAACATATGGAATTTTTAGTGATAATTTCAAGATTGTCCCTTTTTGAAAAATTGCAAAGTGTTCACCAAAGGCAAGCCGATGCAGCCG
>JAYEKB010000111.1:0-4247 GCA_034660835.1 Thermodesulfobacteriota bacterium | reverse complement strand
TTGAAATTATTATTAAAATTTCCATAAGTTATACTACATAAACAAAGTGTTCATGAAATATTCGGGCTAGCGAAAAAAAGGGAAACTTCAGTTACCAGTACATAAAGAAAAAAATATATGGAGGAATATGATGGATACTATTAGTGTTTGCACCGGCTGCGGAGCGAAAAACAGGATACCGGCTGAGAAACAGCATCTGACCCCAAAATGTGGAAAATGCGGTGCTCGTTTGTCTGTAGCCTCTGGGACCGTGCTTGAACTCAGCGACCAGGATTTTCAGCAGGTTGTGAATAACTCCACCCTGCCGGTACTGGTTGATTTCTATTCACCGACCTGCGGACCGTGCCATGCCCTGGCACCGGTTATTGAGCAGTTGGCGGGGCGATATGCAGGCCGGGCTCTTATCTGTAAACTGGATACCAGTCGTCATCAGATGACATCAGCCCAGTTTCAGATCCGTGGCGTACCGACCCTGATTTTTTTCAAGAACGGTCAGTCGGTGGATCAGGTGGTGGGTGCGGTACCGGGTCAGGAACTGGAACAGCGGTTAAACAATCTTTTGTAAACTATCGTGTCTCTGGTTAATATTGGCTCAGTACGCAGCCAGGTTCTGCGGCTGCTTGACAGGATCGAGCCGCCGGGCGGTGTTGAACTGCTCTCTTATAAACGGAACCGGTCTGTGGCAATACTATGTAGCGATGATGGAGACTATCTTGTTCGGGAAAAGGGATATGCAGAGCAGGAGCTTGCTGTTGGCCGGGATCAACTGTCACGGTTGTTGAAAACAGTGATCAAGAGAGAATTTCCCCGCAGCCGCAAGGTGCGGCTGTTTAAATTCCAGGACCCGGCAGAGCTTGATCGGATCCGGCAAAAGATATAATGCTGGTTATTCGTTGTTCCGCCTGTGGGCGAAAGCTCTGGCGCTATGACAAGATCGGACCCGGTGAGGTACTGCGCTGTCACAAGGACCGGATTAAGAAAATGTTTGCAGCTGTTGTTGGTGACAACGATCGGATCTATTGTAAATGCGGTAAGGATATCGGTATAGACAAAGGCAGCTTTTATAAAATGATAGCCAAGGCCTTTACCTATCGGGGCACAAAAAGAAACCAATGAATCCGGGAATTGCCGCCCATGAAAATGGTGACATATTTATGCCTGCAATAGGTACGGAGCTTTCCCAAGCAGGCTGTTGAGATTTAGGCTGTTAAAGATCTTTTGCAAATGGTCTACAGCCTGAAAACCTAAGGTTGCGGACAACACCCGCATTAGTGTAGATTGTTCCTGGAATATTGAGCGGCAAGGCAAAGAACGACCTCGGAGATGCGACCATGAAGAATAAAAATTGCAAACTTAATGTCAGCGACAACCAGTTGGATTTAATAGATGAAATAGGCCCTGATCAAGAAATTGGAACCACTATACAAACCATCAATGAAGCCAGGGTCCTCTCACCACTCAGGCAGAATGTCAGGCATTTTGTGTCCGACCAGGACCGGGTGCTGTACAGAGTTTCCCACGCCTCATTACAGAAGAGAATAAAAGAGGGCAAGCAACCACTGTCTTTTGAGCTTGCCGGTCCCAGGGAAAATATTTACTTTGATCCAACCAAGGTACGGGCGGGAATTGTTACCTGCGGCGGGCTGTGTCCAGGCATCAACAACGTAATTCGTGCAATTGTGATGGCTCTGTACCACGGTTATGGCGTTCACTCCATCATCGGCATTCGCTATGGACTTCGGGGGTTTATTCCAAAATACGGCCTTCCGATCATGGAAATGGAACCTGAAACCGTTGAACGTATCCACGAATCAGGAGGCACGATACTGGCCTCCTCCAGAGGACCCCAGTCGATCGATGAGATAGTAGATGCCCTGGACCGGTTGAATATAAGTATGCTGTTTTTAATCGGTGGAGACGGTACATTCAGGGCCGGAAAAAAAATTGATGATGAAATCAAGAAACGCGGTCTTAAACTTTCCATCATCACCGTTCCCAAAACCATAGACAATGACATTTATCTGGTGTCAAAAACTTTTGGTTTTGACACTGCCGTAGAAATGGCCTGTCAGGCTATCAGGTGCGCTCATACCGAGGCCGTTGGCTGTCCCAATGGAATCGGCCTTGTTAAGGTCATGGGCAGGCACTCCGGCTTCATTGCAGCTACTGCCACCAATGCCTTACGGGAGGTCAATTATTGCCTGATCCCGGAAAGCGATTTTGATATTGAAGGGGAAAAAGGACTTTTACAAACCGTGGAAGAACGTCTGAAGAGCCGTGGCCATGCCCTGGTCGTAGTCGCAGAAGGTGCCGGTCAGAAGTATGTTACCGGTGAGATCAAGGAACAGGACATCTCAGGCAATATAAAACTGGGGGACATAGGTTTCTATTTGCGGGACACCTTTCGCGAATATTTTCAACAAAAAGAAATTACCTCCTTTGTTCGTTACATAGATCCCAGCTATATCATACGCAGTGTACCGGCAAACGTTGATGACAGCCTGTACTGCGCCAACCTCGGCCAGAATGCCGTGCACGCTGCCATGGCCGGCAAGACTTCCATGATGGTAAGCCTCTGGAATGATAAGTATGTGCACGTGCCCATTGATTCAGCCATCAAACGAAGTAAAAAAGTTAATCTCAACAGCCGGTTCTGGCACAGTGTACTCGAAAGTACCGGACAGTGTTCCCTTAAAAACTAAGAGGTCCTGTGCCTTAAGGCAGGGGTGCAAGTATAGTGATAAGTTATTTCGTAAATGAAACACTTGATGAATTTATGTGCAAAGGTAAATAGATGATTTTTTTACCATATAGTCCAAGCAATATTGAAGAGATTAAACAACTATTCACAAAGGTGTTTTCAGACTCAGAAGGGAAGTCAGAAGGTTTGTTAATAGGAAACTTGGCTTATGACTTAATCGCCGGCACGGATGCTCAAGATCTTTATGGGTTTGTTGCTATTGAAAATGAGAAAGTCATCGGCAGTATACTTTTTACCAGGTTGACGTTTGAAAGTGAAGTTAGTGCTTTTCTTTTATCTCCAGTAGCTATACATACTAAATACCAAGGAAAGGGTGTTGGGCAAAAATTGATTAACTTTGGTATTAACTACTTAAAAGAAAACGGAGTAGAGATGGTCTTTACCTATGGTGATTCTAAATTTTACTCGAAAGTCGGTTTTAGCCTCATTCCCGAAGCACTGGTAAAAGCCCCCTTAACATTAACATATCCAGAAGGGTGGCTTGGTCAATCGTTGGTAAATGATGAAATCACACCAATTGCAGGTGGTTCGTATTGCTTAGAAGCGCTCAACAAAGCAGAATTATGGTAGCAATTATTCAAGGTAGCCAAAAGAAATTAACAAGAACAGTCCTCCTCGGTGTTCGTTTGTGCTAAAAAATCATAGCACAAGCCTCACATCGCTACCGTCTTCCGGTTATTGCCGGCGCTGTAAGGAAGAATAGTCGAACCATTATACCGAATTCTTTGAGTCTCGCAGGCTCGCTCATCTGTTTATTTTCCGCATTGCGAAAGTAGGTATAGAAGGCGGAAGATTTAACTAAGGGTTACCCACTTGAAAAAGCGAGGAGCCTTTTTTTCAAATTACGAGGGAAAAAATGAAAAGATCGTGGTTGTCCTTGAGGAACTGTTTCTCTTCTATTGTTATGGCATTTGTATGTCTTTCTATTCTGCCTGGCTCCGGTAGTGCCGCAGAAATTAAAATTGGGGCTATCCTGGCACAAACAGGGCCTGCCGCATTTCTTGGAGGACCGGAAGAAAAATCGCTTAGTATGCTTGTTGATTCTATTAATGCCAAGGGCGGCATTAATGGCCATACTATTAAATTGATCATGAAAGATTCGGCAGCCGATCCTGCAAAAGCAATTTCTTTTACTCGTCAGCTTATTGAAGAGGAAAAAGTCTTTGCCATTATTGGTCCATCAACCAGCGGGGAAACTCTGAAAATCAAATCTACGTGTGAAAAGAATAAGACTATTCTTATTTCCTGCGCATCGGCTGAGCTTATTGTGAATCCTGTTTTACCGTATGTTTTTAAAACCGCCCCCAGCGATTCCAATGCAGCCCGGAAGATATTTATGACTATGAACAGCATGAATATCTCTAAGATTGCAGTGGTAACCGGCAATACCGGCTTTGGTAAGGCAGGAAAAGGGCAGCTTGAAAAATTGGCTCCCGAGTATGACATTACCATTGTTGAAGCGGAGACTTATGACAAAAAAGCTACT
>JAYEKB010000110.1:0-4268 GCA_034660835.1 Thermodesulfobacteriota bacterium | reverse complement strand
TGATTTGAGATGTACAAAAATACGAAAAAACAAAGCGTTAGTCTGAAAATAGACGAGATATCAACACATTCGATCGGGCTATCTTCAACTGACTGGTTTGTTGATCAGGTCTGCTGTATGCACCAGAGCAATCGTGTTTGCTCTGGTGCAACGGAAATAGTTGCCGGTTTCAAAATAAAACAAGACAGAAAATATTTTTTTATTTTAACAATAATAGGTATATAGGAGCCAATACCCTATCTGCATTAGGGGGAAAGCATGTGCCGAGATCAGCCCCCGGGGGGCCGGCAGCCACATGCGAAGTTAACAGCGCCGTAAACGTGTATGTTCCACCGCAGGAAGCACACCAGTTTTCATCCTTGACGAGTCCCACACCCTTTGCAAAATACTGTTTCCTTGAAACAAATTCCTGATTCCTTATTTTATCATACATTGTCAGCTTAACTACATCATTAAAAACACCTGCTGGAGTTGCTACTTGTGGTACAATTGAAAAGACAAAATGAATATATTGATTATCAATGTCCTGGCCATCGAGAATCAAAGGTGGATGCAAAGCCGTACCATCAAAGCCTGCAACTACAAGTGCTTTATTCTCATAAGTATAATTATCATAATTTTGATTTTCACTCGAATTTTTGTATTTATAAGTCGCTATTGTCTCAAGACACTCAGTTCCAACTACTTGATGGTGGTAAATCCTGTTAAATTCATCCAGTAATGTCCAGGAATTGCCTACATGAAGAGGTACATAGTCAGCGAAATCGACATTCACCGAAGCATAGGGTTGATTAGCTGATATGATAATTACGAAGCAAAATGAGATAACCAATAAAAAATTTTTCATTTTCATTCTCCTCATGTGTAATTTTAGCCTAACCAGGTTATTCTATAGCTTAATTGTATCTACTCTATTCCGAAAGAGTTGTTAACGCTCCCATTTTTGACATTACTGACCATTGTTTTCTATTGCTTCATTGATTGCCCTGACGTGGGCATCCTGAATAGCCTGAACCTGCCTGGCCCGTTCGATGGGTTGGCGGATATTCTGGACGGCCTCTTCTGCAGCCTTATCCGTCATCTTTTCAATAGTGCCCGGCTCTTTTTTCTCCTGGTCGCCCGAGCAACCGACAAGAATAATTACCAGTAACAGATAGGGAAATGCTGATCTGACAAATTTTGTCCTCCTCATCCTATGCTCCTGATTGAAGAAAGTTGATAAAACAATCGGCCATTTGCTCATTATCATCTGAGAGAAAGACCAGCCGCTGCTGCTGGAATGTGAGCTGAAAACCTGCACACCGGCATCGTTCATTCTGCCGGATTTCTTCAGGTTGCAGCAATTGTACATCCTCACCACACATCAACTTACCCCTCAAGTTTTTCTTTCACAGAGGGAAAGAGACTCATGTCGGTGTGAGGCAGGAAGAGTGCGGCCATGTAATGCTGCATGAATTCCGGATTCTCAGCCAGCTCCATATTGGTCATCAACTGACGGACCTCGACCCGCTCCCGAAAGCGACTCACATCGGACAAACTGATCTGGCAACCCAGCATGGAGGCGTTACCAAGGTAGTAAAACTCATCCCGATCAACGTCGGGCAGCAGGCCGATGCAGATAGCCTGTTCCAGATCGATATAGGCCCCAAAATTGCCGGCCAGGATTACCCGGTCCAGATCAGCAAAGGTCAAGCCCACGGATTCGAGCAAGGTCTGGTAACCGGCATACATTGCGCCCTTGGCCCGCATCAGGTTATCCAGGTCCACCTCGGTGATCACAATATCCTCGCCGATCAGCGAATCCTCTTCCCATGCCAGTACATACTCCCAGCCATCGCGCCCTTCCCGGACCCGGGGAGTATCCAGGGTGTGCATAAACTTCCCCTGCTGGTCGATAACACCCGCCTCCAGCAATTCGGCAACAATGGATATCAGGCCGGAACCGCAGATACCCGAAGGTTTGATAAGACCGATGGTCACGATCATGGGATCAAACGTTTCAGGATGAATATGGAAATTCTCAATGGCACCATCTGAGGCCCGCATACCGTACTGGATACCGCCGCCCTCAAAGGCTGGTCCGGCTGAACAGGCAGCACAGACCATCCAGTCCTTGTTGCCGACCACAATCTCGCCATTGGTACCGATATCAATGAACAAACTTATTTTCTCGGATTTGGCCATCTGACAGGCATGGACACCGGCCACAATATCGCCGCCCACGTAAGAGGCAATACAGGGGTAGAGGAACAAGCGCATGGACGGATGAGCGTGGATGCCCAGTTCAGCAGCCGTGGTCAGCAGAAATTGGCTGACACTGGGCACATACGGGGCTTCCCGGATATAGGTGGGATCAAGGCCAAGCAACAGGTGCGACATAACCGTGTTGCCGGCTGCCATCATATAGGAGATATCCGCCGGTGAGATAATCATCTTGCGGCAGATATCTTCAATAATGGTGTTGATGGTCTTCACGACGCTGTCCTGCAGCGCCTGCAACCCACCCGGTCTGCCCGCATAGATAATACGTGAGATAACATCCTCACCGTAACTGATCTGACCGTTATAGCCCGAGGCCTCGGCCAGGACCTTACCTGTAGTGAGATCAACCAGAACACCAGAACAGGTGGTCGTGCCGATATCCACAGCCAGCCCGTACAGCCTTGAGGTGGTATCCCCTGCTTCAACATCGAGAATGCGAAAGGTCTGCCCCTGGTACTTACCGCGCAGCAGCAGCAAAGTAATCTTCCAGTCCGAGTCGCGCAGGGCTCGTGTCAGATGCTTGATCAGTTCCGGGTGGTCATAAGAGGGTTCACGAAAACCTTCGGGAAAATTCTTCTTAATACCGCGCATCACCCTCTGCATATCTGAAATATTGTCATCCATGGTGGGCGGATCCAATTCCAGGTACATCTTTCTCACCGGCGGATCAACATCCCAGGTGCCGATCAGGGCGTCCAGGGCCTTGGCGGAAATGGTGCGCGTAGTCTTGGGCTTACGCTTGAGTGCCTTACCGCTCTTGGTGGTCATCTCGGGAATGGTGACCTTCAGGTCCGACTCCACTGAAGACAGGCAGGCCAGCCGATACCCCTTATCCCAGTCTTTCTGTTTCAGGTTGGCTTTATCCGAACGGACCTCGCCGGTATCCACCATGACCTTGCACTTGCCGCAGACACCTTCACCGCCGCAATAGGCATGAATATACACCCCGCACCGGGCAGCAGCGCTCAATAAATTCTCGCCCTTGTCAACGGTTACGGTTATGTTGTCAGGTTGAAACTCTATGGTATGCTTCATAAATACTCCGTTAGTAGGATCGGATACTCTTCTCAAGAGTAGGAATTTATAGCATATTTAGACCAGTTAATCAATGAGTGAACAGGGATGAACGACCAAACCAGTCCCAAATGGCTGAGAATAAGCCTGAACTGCCCGGAAACCGTTCTGGAAGCGATTTCTGATTTAATTGGGGTCGTGAGCGGATCCGGGGTGGAACAGACACCGGTTAGAGAAGGTACCAGCACCATAACCGGTTTTTTTCGACTCGACCAGGGGAAGAGCCGGGAGCAAATCCTGGACCGACTGGAAAAGGAGATTACACCTCTGTTCCAACTCTATAGACTCACTGCTCCGGAGCCTGTGTGTACCACTATGGATGATGAGGACTGGTCAACCTCGTGGCAGCAATTTTTCAAGCCCTTTGCCATTATCCCGGGCCTGGTCATCAAGCCCAGCTGGGAATCGTATGAACCCGGACCGGATGAACAGGTAATCGAGATGGACCCGGGCATGGCATTTGGAACCGGCCGGCATGCTTCCACTAAACTTGCCCTTAAGCTCATCCATGACTCCTTTCAAAACAACCCGCCGAAAAACGTATTGGATGTTGGAACCGGCACCGGGATCCTGGCCATGGCCGCAATGCTGTTCGGAGCCGAGCAAGTGGTTGCCATTGATAACGATCCGGAAGCGGTGCGGGTGGCAACTGAAAATATCGCAAACAACAACCTCCAACACAAGATCAACACCTCGGCGACTGAGCTTGCAGGCATCAGGGGCCGCTTTGATCTGGTCTGTGCCAACATTGTTCACGACGTGCTGGTGGACATGGCTCCAGCCATTGCCCGCTCGCTCTCACCTGGAGGCAGGCTGGTACTGGCTGGTATCCTGTGTGGAACCCAGGAGAAAAGTATCATCGACATCTACCGACAGCTGAATATCACCCTGCTTACAACAGCACATGAAGATGAATGGGCCTCACTGCTGCT
>JAYEKB010000109.1:0-4268 GCA_034660835.1 Thermodesulfobacteriota bacterium | reverse complement strand
TCGCATCGGCTTGCCTTCGGTGAACACTTTGCAAATTTAAAGTAGGGAATAATGCGCAATTTTATCATATGATTTACAGAGGTTACCTTAAAATGAGCAAAGTGTTCATGAAATATGCGGGCTAACTATTCAGCAATTACATGTAGGGGAGTTACAATTTTTAGCATGTAGCGTAAAAGTTACTGAAAAACAACTGCGTCCGTTATCGGGAATAATGCCAGCTTTCCAGATGACCGTTACGATACGGCATGTGGCCATGAAAAGGACGGGGATCGTCATCAAAAACAAGGGGAAGAAAAAAACGATCTCCCTCCCACATGGGCAACTTTTCCATTTCTGCCAGTGCATACCAGCCAAGATCCCCTTCCTTGTTAGACTGCTTTGGTGTACCGTCAAATGCTGTAATGAGAAAAATGAAGCCAAGCCAATTCTCTCCATTGGGGCCGAATCCCGGCCAGTTTACTGTTCCGCGCAGGATCATCTCCCTGCAGCTGATACCGGCTTCCTCCTCTATTTCCCGTATCATACAGGCCTTAACGTCTTCACCTGCCTCCATTTTGCCGCCAAGACCGTTGTACTTGCCAAGATGATAATCCCCTTTCCTGGCATTCCTGTGTACCAGCAGCACCTGCTGCCCGTCCGGGGAAAGTATGTAACCAAGGGTACCTATTAACGGCATATACATAAACGACCTCCTCTTTTTATAAATCTTGCCGCTTTTATCAATCAATATGCTACAATAACAAGCAACCTTGTCGATAACAAGCTGTCTGAAAGCGCAGCTCCGCAGGTGCCACCGAGTGTTATCTCAATAAACAAAAATCAACAAGAAACCGACTCAATGCCCCCTGCTGTGAAAATAATATTTTTCTGCCTGCTCCTTTTTACAACCGTTCTCACACCCGGTACGCAGGCAGAGGCCGGTACACAATTCCCGCTTTACCCGATTATTGAACCCAATGTTCATTTCTGGGAAAAAGTGTACGGCACCTACACCACCCGTCAGGGAATCCTGCACGACAAGAACAACCTCGACATTATCTATACGGTGGTCGACCTGGTTGACTGGAACACACCCGGAGCCTCCAGAATCAACAAAAAACTGATTAAGATTGGCCGCCTGCGCTACAAAAAAATTCTCACCGACCTCGCACGGGGCATAAAACCGAGAACCAGAGAGGAAAAACGTATTGCTCTCCTGTTCAAACGCTCCAAGCATCACTCTTACCATAAGGCCAGGGACAGTATCCGGCTGCAAATCGGCCAGAAAGACCGATTCCTGGCCGGAGTCATCCGTTCCGGGGCCTACATGCCTTCTTTTAAGAGAATTTTTCGGGCCCGGGGCCTTCCACTTGAACTGGCCTATCTGCCGCATGTTGAGTCATCGTTTAACCCGAAAGCCTATTCCAAGGCTGGTGCAGCAGGACTGTGGCAGTTTACGCGATCCACCGGCCGGGACTTTATGATCATCAACGATGTGATTGATGAACGCCTTGATCTTTACGTCTCTACTCATGCTGCAGCACGATTTCTGAAAGAAAACTATCAGCAGCTGCACTCCTGGCCACTGGCCCTCACTGCCTATAATTACGGCCGCACCGGCATGGTGCGTGCACAGCAGCAGTTGGGAACCTATGAAAAAATTTTTAAAAGCCACAATACCGCACTGTTTAAATTTGCTTCAAGAAATTTTTATTCGGAATTTCTCGCTGCCCTGCGGGTTGCCCAGCGATTGGAAAAAGATCCTGCGATTATTAAAGACAGACCCTGGGCCAGCGCTACCGTCCGTTTAAAGGGTTTTGCCACAGCAAAGGATCTGCGTAAATATTTTGGCGTTTCCCGGCAAGACTTTGCCCGCTTAAATCCAGCCCTGCGTCAGCCGGTACTTGAAGGGAAACAATATATCCCAAAAGGTTACCTCCTGCGTTTACCTGCCACCAAAGCTATCCGGGACCGGTTACAAACAATACCTTCCAGGATTTTTCAAAACGGTCAGATCCGTGACAAATTATATACTGTTAAAAAGGGGGATACGGCCGCATCCATTGCCCGCAGGCACAATGTTTCCCTGAAGGAACTTTCCCGGGCTAATCACTTGAACTCCAAAGCAGCTATCCGCCAGGGACAAAAGCTGAAAATTCCTTCCCATGGCACAACCGCTTCGCGCAGGAGTTCCAGCAAGGTAATCACGCTGAAGGCAACAGCCAAACGCAAACCATAATCAATAAAATGGAGAAAGAGAAAGATGGATATTTCAAAAACCATAGCAGAGCTTAAAAAACGACCGGATTTCAATGATAATGTCGGTATGATCCTCATTCACAACGGGGTGGTTCGCAACTGGTCAAGACAGGATCACGCAAGTGTCAGCGGGCTGGAAACAAAAGTCGATCATGAACTCATAGAGAAACTTCGCCAGGAATATCTCAAAAAACCTGGAATTTACGAAATCATCATTGAAACAGATTCCGGTAGTTACCAACCCGGTGACGACCTGCTGTTTATCATTGTGGCCGGGGACCTGCGTGACCATATTAAGCCGGTTTTGTCGGAACTCCTTGACCGGGTCAAGGCAGAGGCAGTGAGTAAAAAAGAGATTCCTGCCTGAATCACTGCAACCTCTCCAGCCATCATGACCAAACAAGCTACGGAACCAACAGCAGAGCAGACCCGGAGTGGACAAAACGGGCGCAGCAGAAAACTCGGTCGGCTGACACAGTGGGCCTTTGCCCACCATCCCGGGGAAGGGAAGGTAAAGGCAGCGCTGCGCAGTTCAGTCCGGGTCCTGGTTATCATGGTGCAGGAGTTCTTTAACACTAATATCTCCCTGCGCGCCTCTGCCCTGACCTTTACCATTATTCTGTCCATGGTACCTCTGCTGGCCATGAGTACGGCGATCCTGAAAGGACTGGGCAGCGGTGACCAACTGAAAACAGTGGCTTACCGACTCATTGACCAGTTGGATCCGGAGCAAAACTCTACAAAACCGGCAACCGGGACAGCCGTACCTGTTCCAAATGCTTCCGATACGATAAACAAGGCCAACGCTGCCGACGAGTCGACTCCCCAGGCGCACCCCCCGTCCCTGAGTACTCACCTGCACAATGCGGTTGATACAATCTTCAACTATGTGGAGAATACCAACTTTGCCGCCCTTGGCGCCTTTGGTATTGCCGGTCTACTCATCGCGGTTATCATGGTGTTCAGCTCGGTGGAAGAGGCCATGAACAGTATCTGGCATACCAGACGCGGGCGGTCACTGTTTCGAAAAATTATGGACTACCTTGCCCTGCTCATCCTGCTGCCCATCTCCATCAATGTCGCTATTGCGGGAGATGCCATCCTGGAAAGCCCCAGGATCATGGGCTATATTTCCACCGTCATTCCCTCTGCCTGGGTAGTGCAGATGCTGTTCAAACTGTTGCCCTTTGTGTTTATAACCCTGTCGCTGATGATGATGTACCTCTTTTTCCCCCATGTCAGGGTAAAGACGCTTCCTGCCTTCTGCGGAGCGGTGTTTGCTTCTATTTTCTGGTTTCTTGTGCAACGGGCATACATTGTGCTGCAGATCGGGGTAGCCAAATACAATGCCATCTACGGCTCTTTTGCCACTGTACCTCTGGTGCTGATCTGGATCCAATTAGGCTGGACCTTTATCCTGCTCGGAGCTGTACTTGCCTATGCCATTCAAAACCGCAATCATTACCGGCTGCCCGGCACGGGCAGCAAACCACAGCAGGCCCTGCAGCGAGCCTTTGACGTTCTGCTCAGTGTATACAACAACTTTGCCCTTGCCGGGTCCACAACCTCGGAACAACTGTTGGCAAGCTGCCCTGGCGAAAATAAGGTTGACCTTGACCGGACCGTTGAACTGCTCACCCGGGGTGGTCTGCTGCACAGGATAAATGAAAACGGCTCTGCTGAACTTATGCCTTCCCTGCCCGCTGAAAAACTGACAGCGGCAGCGGTTGTCAGGCTTATACTGGGACATGACCAGGGGATAGACACTCCGGGTGGAACACTTGCCGACCGGATCATCCAGGCGGCGGAGAAAGTAGTTGTACCGTCGGAGTTTCCGGACAAATACCTAACGAGAGAAGGGGAAAAGCTGATGGCTGATGGCTGATGGCTGATGGCTGATGGCTGATGGCTGAAAAGATTACCCTTTTCTGTATAATTTCAACAACAAAACACAAGCGATCTATAGATCAACATGTTCAGACATTCCCTCACTTTTCTGCTGCTGTTTTTGATAGTGTTGATCATGC
>JAYEKB010000108.1:0-4280 GCA_034660835.1 Thermodesulfobacteriota bacterium | reverse complement strand
TGTGCTGCCGCTTAAAGTGGATCTTGATCGAACAGCAAGGGAAACCGTAGGCTGGGACCAGCTTGGAATTA
The DNA here is from genome assembly GCA_034660835.1 of Thermodesulfobacteriota bacterium. Taxonomy (GTDB): domain Bacteria; phylum Desulfobacterota; class Desulfobulbia; order Desulfobulbales; family Desulfobulbaceae; genus Desulfobulbus_C. The sequence continues at coordinate 4,209 of JAYEKB010000108.1, read as the reverse complement.
CGGTTGATAACGTGGTCAGGGAAATGGAGCAGCCTGAAAATACTTTTGTTTTCGGGCTGCGTTACCAGTTTGCCAGTGAGTTAGCTTTTTACATGCCGGGACAACCGTATACGGTTTCTATGAACCGCTGGTCCAGGCCCAATGTGTATGACTTCTGGTTTGATGATGAGATGCTTGTTGGTCAAGACGCCGTCAGCGTCTTTGAAGACAAAAATATTGTCACCCTGCTCTCCCAGGTCTTTGACCGGGTTGATCCAGCCGAAGAGATCCCCATTTACCGAGAATCCCCCTGGTTTGGCAAGGAACTGGTACACACCCTGTACCTGGCACGATGCTACGGCTTTAAGGGAGGTCTCAGGTGGCAACCGAAAACGATGCACGACATCAGGGCCGTAGATTAAAGATATATCTTACACCTTACACCTTATACCTTTACTTTATTTCTTTCTCGCTTTGTCAATCGCCTTTTTTAATGCCGCCCTGTGTACATACCCGGCGTGATGAACCGGGCTCTTGCCGCTGATCGGATCGAATCGACCTGGGTTGGCTGTACACAGGTACTGGATCTCACGGGGCAGGAGGCTCATCGCCTCTTCAATGTCCACCCCTATGACCCTGCTAACGATATCCCAGGTAGCACCACAGGGTGCGCCGCGCAGGACCTCAAGGACTGCAATCCTGTTGCCGTCCAGTTCCACCTTGTATTCGGGAAAGCCGAACTGATCACCATAGATGCCCAGTCTCCGGTAGCGGCCAAGTCCGCAGCAGGTGAAAGGAGTAATGGCGTCCTCGTTTTTTTTACCCGAGGCGACTACCGGAATTTTTCTTTTTTTACACAACCTGACCAGGTAATGGGAAAGATCAGGATGAGTAAGATAGTCCAGCACAAGGTCGGCTGAAAATGAGTCTGTAATATACTTTTCAGGATTGTCCACAAATTCGGGAAGAGATTCGTCAATGGAAATAATTTCATTGATTTCAATGCCTCTGCCATATTGCTCCATCCCTGAAATTTTATGTTGTCCTGAGCCGTTTTGTTCAAAAACCGTAATTTTCATAATGCGTTGCCAGTTTAGATCTTAAAGGTTTTGCTGCCACTGTAAGCAATCACAGAGTTTCAAATCCTGTGACAGGTTAGATTTGCCGTTCACCGGGAAAGGGTATATACTTGTATTATAAGATACAAATTACAGAATCACGGATGAATCATCTTTACATCCTGTGCATTCGAGGTTCAATATATCTATCCTTTTTAACAAAGCAAAGAGTACGCCACAACCATGAAACTTGCAACCTCAACTCAAATGCAGGGGCTGGATCAGACAGCCATCAAAGAGATCGGGATTCCAGGTGTCGTGCTTATGGAAAATGCCGGTCTGGGTACAGTGGATCAAATGGAAAAGAAATTTGGTCCAGTCTTGGAGAAATCCGTAATTATTTTTATTGGACCCGGCAATAATGGCGGCGACGGGCTGGTGATCGGTCGTCATGTGCTCCAGCGTGGTGGATTCCCTTATCTTGTCTATCTTGTGACGCCTGAAACATTGGGAGGTGATGCTGGTATTAATGCTGCTGTATGCAATACAATCGATCTCCCGAACATGGTTGTACTGCAGGAGAATGATCTTGCACAGCTCTTGGGACAGATAAAAAAACTTCATTTCGCGCACCCTGTCCACTGCCTGGTTGACGCCCTGTTCGGTACCGGATTGAAGCGGAACCTGGAAGGACGGTTTGCATCAGTTGTCCGGCTGATTAATAAACTCTCCCATGAACATAAATGGCCGGTTACAGCTGTGGATATCCCCTCAGGTCTTTCTGCTGATACCGGCGAAACACTCGACTGCAGCGTACAAGCTGATTTAACTGTTACCTATGGACTTGCAAAACCCGGTCATTATATGCACGGCGGACCAACCATCGGCAGGCTGGCAGTTATTGACATAGGTATTCCCAGGCAGGTTATTGAGGCTGCATCTCTTCCGGGCAAGGTTCTTGACAGGGAAACCGGCAAATTGTTGCTGCCACGCCGCGCACCAACCCATAAGGGCAGTTTCGGCCATCTGCTTATTCTGGCCGGGTCCGAGGGCAAGACCGGTGCTGCCATACTCAGTGGCCAGGCAGCCCTGCACAGCGGTTGCGGACTGGTTACTCTGGCCGTACCAACTGAACTGAACACGATCTTTGAGACCAGCCTTCCCGAGGCCATGACTGTCCCCCTGCCCTCTTCAGCCAAGATATTTTCCATGGCTGATTATGATTTGATAATAAAACTGCTTGTTGGAAAAGATGCGCTGGTTCTCGGCCCGGGTATCGGGACTGATCCTGATACCGGTACACTTGTTCGACGACTGTACAGTGAACTGCACCTGCCAATAATTGTGGATGCTGATGCTCTCAATCTGCTGGCCCTGGCACCTGAATCTATTGCATCTGCTGGTGGACAACGTATCCTTTCACCCCATCCCGGTGAGATGGCCCGGCTGACCGGTTGCAGCACTGCAGAAATCCAGGCAGGTCGACTCCATGCTGCAAACTGGCTGAGTGATGTGAAGATCGATAATGATCATGAAATCGTCACGATTCTTAAGGGAGCCGGCACTGTAGTCTGTTCAAATAAAGGCGAATGGGCAATAAACAGCAGTGGCAACAACGGCATGGCAACAGGCGGCATGGGTGATGTCCTGTCCGGCCTTATCGGCGGCCTGGCTGTTCAGGGATATTCCCCCTATGACGCGGCCGGGATCGGGGTCTATGTGCATGGATTGGCCGCAGACCTGCTGGCTGAGAAGCAGCCACACGGCTACTTGGCATCAGACGTTGCAGCTGCACTGCCATCGGCAGCTCTAAAAATGGGACAATGTCCAATATCAACCTAAGACAATGCGTTTAGAATAAAAGGAGAACCTATGTTAACAGCAAAAGAACTTATGAGCACAAATGTCATCACGGTGACCGGCGAAACTCCTGTGCGTGAACTGGCAAAAGTCTTTTCGGAGAACGCAATCAGCGGTGCACCGGTGGTTGACGATCAGTCAGAAGTCATCGGCGTGGTCACCGAAAGTGACCTTATTTACCAGAACAAAAAAGTACATATTCCCACTGCAGTGGCTATCCTGGACGCTTTTTTCTTTCTTGAAAATCCGGAAAAGATGGAAAAGGAGATGAAAAAAATTGCCGGGACAAAGGTAAGTGACATCTTTGCCCGGGAAATCATTACTGTGCAGCAGGACACGTCACTGGCTGAAGTTGCCACCCTGATGGCTGAAAAAAAAGTCCACACTCTGCCCGTACTGGACGGGAAAAAACTTGTGGGCGTGATCGGCAAATCCGATATCATCAGGACCATTGCTCAAGGGAAATAGCAAGAAACAGGAAACCGGGAAAGGGAAAAAGGTGCGCTACCCGTCTGTTCCCTGTTCTCTGTTCCTTCTTTCCCCTTCTTTCTGGTATAGAACCCAGCAGTTACGGCCTTTTTTCTTTGCCTGGTACATGGCGATATCGCCGTGACGGAGCATAGTCTCCGCATCCTGACTGTCATCGGGAAAGACACTGATTCCCACGCTTGCCCCGATGTAGCAGACGTGATCATTGACTTCGATTGGCTCATTGAGCAGGTCAATGGTCTTACCGGCCACCTTTTCCGCACCTTCAAACGTGTCCGTACTCTCCAACAGGATAACAAACTCATCACCTCCGAGCCTGCAGACTGAATCCGAGGCACGGAGCATGGAGGTCAGCCGCCTGGCCACTTCCACCAGTACCTTATCTCCTACGCCATGGCCGTAGGTGTCATTAATGGGTTTAAAGCGATCCAGATCGATGAACAACAGAAAGAGTTGTCGGCCGTAGCGTTTTGTCAGTGAGATGGCCTGAGGCAACCTTTTACGGAAATAATTTCTATTGGGCAGGCTGGTCAGGGAATCGTGGTTTGCCATGAAACGGATAAGTTCCGCTGCCTGTTGCCGTTCTGTTATATCCTGGAAGACAAGGACTGCTCCTGCAAGTTTCTTTCCCTGTACGATAGGGGTGGACCTGAAGTCTGCCGGGAAACTGGTCCCGTCATCTCGCAACAACCGTATCTCATCATAATGCAGTGAGTTTCGTTTGTCGGAATCTTCAAAAAAAGGACAGCAGTCCAGATCAAATTTTTCAGTGTTCGGCATTGATAGCCGGAACACTTCATGATAGGAGCGACCGATCACCTCG
>JAYEKB010000107.1:0-16459 GCA_034660835.1 Thermodesulfobacteriota bacterium | reverse complement strand
CCGCTGCCAATGGAAAAACAGGTCACAATTATCTTTGCCGGTACCAAGGGTTTCCTTGATGAGTTCCCGCTGAATGTTCTCGCTGATTACGAGCAGGAGTTGTACACCTATATTGAAGCCAACGAGCCTTCGGTTTTTGAAGAACTGCAGGAAAAAGAGGAAATTTCCGATTCTCTTGACGAGAAGATCAGAAAGACCCTGACCGCCTTTGGCGAGACGTTTAAAGCTACCCAGGGCCTGAACTAAGTATAAGGAAGCAATAACATGCCTGGATTAAAGGATGTCAAAAACAAAATAGAAGGCGTCTCCAAGACCGCGCAGATTACAAAGGCGATGAATATGGTCGCCTCTGCAAAGCTGCGTGGTGCCCAGGAGAGAATGGAAGCCTTTCGGCCCTATGCTGAAAAGTTTGCAGAAGCCATGAAGGACCTGTCCGGCGGAATGAGCGGCGACCTTCCCCTGATGGAAGTCCGTGATGTCAAGACGGTTGAGATAGTTGTCGTGACTTCAGATCGAGGACTCTGCGGCAGCTTTAATGCAAATATTATTAAAACTGCCCAGAAACTCATGGCACAATATGAGAGCGAGGGCAAAAAAGTTACAGTCATTACCGTAGGCAATAAAGCCGGTCAGGGCTTTAAACGCTCCGGAAAAATTCGCAAAGCGTATAAGGACATCATGGGAACCTTCCAGATGTTCAATGCCCGCGAAATATCACAGGACATTACTCATAATTTTCTGAGTGGCGGTTCCGACCTGGTTGAACTTGTCTATGCCAGGTTCTACTCCATGGCCAGTCAGAAACCTGTAACCGAAGAACTGCTGCCCATTAAGCCGGTTGAGGCTGATGAAACAGAGGCTAAACCGGAAAATACAGGAGCAACAGGCACCTATATTTATGAGCCTGATCCTGAAGAGATTATGGAAGTGCTCCTTCCCCTGTATCTCAATGTTCAGGTATTTCATGGCATGATTGAGGTTGGTGCAGGTGAACATGCAGCTCGAATGGCGGCGATGGATAATGCAACCAACGCCTGTGGTGATATAATTAAAGAATTAACAATGCTCTATAACAAAGCTCGCCAGGCAGCTATTACCGGCGACCTGATGGATATTGTCGGTGGTGCCGAGGCACTGAAGGGCTAATACGATACATTCAAGTATTTAATTTGAGTTAGGAGGCCATTTCAAATGGGTGATTCGCGAGTTGGTAAAGTTATACAGGTTATCGGACCTGTTGTAGACGTTGAGTTTGAGCCGGGAGATCTCCCGGAAATTATGAACGCATTGTTTGTTACAAACCCAGGTATTGATGATGTTGAAGAAAACCTGGTAATCGAGGTTGCACAGCATCTTGGTGATAACGTAGTTCGCTGTATCGCCATGGATCAGACCGATGGTCTGGTACGAGGTATGGACGCTCGTGACTCCGGTCAACCAATTACCATTCCGGTTGGCGATCCGGCCCTTGGCCGGATCATGAACGTTGTCGGCCGTCCGGTTGACGGCCTTGGTGACATCGATGCAACGCTCACACTGCCCATTCATCGTCCCGCACCTTCCTTTACTGAGCAGGATACCGAAGTAAACGTTCTTGAGACAGGTATCAAGGTTATCGACCTGCTGGTTCCCTTCCCTCGTGGAGGTAAGATGGGTCTATTCGGTGGTGCCGGTGTCGGTAAGACCGTTATCATGATGGAGATGGTTAACAACATTGCCATGCAGCATGGTGGTATCTCCGTTTTCTGTGGTGTTGGTGAGCGTACCCGCGAAGGAAACGATCTGTACATGGAGATGAAGGAGTCCGGCGTACTGCCCAAGGCTGCTCTTGTTTACGGTCAGATGACTGAGCCTCCAGGTGCCCGTGCCCGTGTTGCTTTGACCGGTCTGACTGCTGCTGAATATTTTCGTGACGAGCAGGGTCAGGACGTACTTCTCTTTGTAGATAACATCTTCCGTTTCACCCAGGCTGGTGCCGAGGTGTCCGCCCTTCTCGGTCGTATACCGTCTGCTGTTGGTTACCAGCCGACCCTGGCTACCGACCTTGGTGCTTTGCAGGAGCGTATTACCTCAACAGACAAGGGTTCTATTACAGCTGTTCAGTGCGTCTATGTACCTGCTGATGACTTGACTGACCCCGCACCTGCAACCACCTTTGCCCATCTTGACGGTACGGTTGTTCTTTCCCGTCAGATTGCAGAGCTTGGTATCTATCCGGCGGTTGATCCCCTGGATTCAACCTCCCGTATTCTTGATCCCATGGTTGTCGGCGAAGAGCATTACCTGACAGCACGTGGTGTACAGGTTTCCCTGCAGAAGTATAAAGAGCTGCAGGATATTATCGCCATTCTCGGTATGGACGAGCTTTCCGAAGAAGATCAGATCACGGTTGGCCGTGCGCGTAGGATTCAGCGTTTCCTCTCCCAGCCCTTCCATGTTGCCGAGGTTTTCACCGGTATGGATGGTAAGTACTGCAAGATTGAAGAAACTGTTCGCGGCTTTAAAGAGATCCTTGACGGCAAGCATGATGAACTTTCCGAAAATGCTTTCTACATGGTGGGAACCATTGAGGAAGCCGTTGAGAAAGCTGCTGCTGAGAAGGCTGACGCTTAATTCGGCATAAAGCTTAAGCAGAGGTAAATAAACAATGGCACAGATTCATCTTGAAGTAGTAACTCCTGCCGGTCCGGTTGTCAGTGACGATGTCGATATCGTCACTGCCCCTGGTGTAGGTGGAGAGTTTGGTGTCCTGGCTAATCATGCTCCTTTTCTGAGTACGATTAAAACAGGTACCTTGAGCTATACGAAAGATAAACAGACAAAGTACCTGATGGTAAGCGGCGGCTTTTCCGAGGTATCAAATAATAAAATCACCTTTCTGGTTGAAAGTGCTGAGTATGGTCATGATATTGATGTAGATCGTGCCATGCAGGCCAAGGAGCGGGCGGAAAAACGTCTGGCCCAGACTCAGGCACAAGATGAAACGTTTAATCGTGTCCGTGCAGAGGCTGCTCTCCAGAGGGCACTTGCCAGAGTACGTGCTGCTGAACAGGCTCGCTAGTAGAGATTCGTAACACAGTTGTTTTAAAGGCAGCCCGATGGGGCTGCCTTTTTTTTTGTTATACTGACTTTTTTTACCGCTGTACTTCCAATGTCATTATCTTGAATAACAACCTCCCCTAAACTGTACGATTTTAGTTGTAATTGTGTTTGATGTTCTCCAGCAACTCTTGCTCTTTAACTTCTGTTCTGATAAGTTTACATAAGAGTTTCTCAGCACCCCATTAGCAAGTGCGCAACTCAACCCCTGCAGGTAAGCGAGGTACGAGACTCCGGGTAAGCAAGAAACGAGACTCCAGGTAAGCGAGGAACGAGACTCCGATATACAGGGGTTATAATTTATGGGCTTGATTACGCACTGCTAAGACACTGGTAAACTCATATAAATCAGTTGGTTAACCATAGTGGTTGCCCCTGGTGAACTGTTACAAGTTGAAAATGTGACAATCAACAATTTTTCGCTTGAAGGAGACTTGATGAAACCAAAAGAACGTATGGCAATTCCACGCCAGCTTCCCAGTGAGCTCGATCCTGCAGAGAGGATTAAAAATTTCAAGGAAGTAACCGCCGGTTTTGATGAGGAAACCGCAATCCTTGAGGCTAACCGTTGCCTGCAGTGTAAAAAACCGACCTGTATAAAGGGCTGTCCTATCCGCAATGATATTCCTGCCTTTATTAAACTGCTCCGTGAAAAGAAATTTGAAGAAGCGTATTGGAAAGTTCGTGAGACCAGTACCATGCCTTCGGTGTGTTCGCGGGTCTGCCCCCACGAATTTCAGTGTGAAGGTCGTTGTGTGCGGGGGAAAAAGGGAGACCCGGTTTCCATCGGCATGCTTGAGCGGTATCTCACAGACTGGATGGTTGCTCAAGGAAAAACTTTGAGTAAAGAATGCGCACTGCCAAATGGGCGTAAGGTAGCCATTGTCGGGGCTGGTCCTGCCGGCATGACTGTTGCTCATATCCTTGCTCATCAGGGTTATCAATGTACTATTTTTGAGGCCCTGCCCGTTTTTGGCGGCATGCTTGCCGTCGGAATTCCACATTACAGGCTGCCGCGTGATATTATTGGTGCCGAACTTGCTGCATTGAAAAGTTGTGGCGTGGAAATCAAGCTCGGCGTGACCATCGGCCGTGACAAGACGTTGCAGCAACTCAAAGATGAGGGGTATGAGTCCGTCTTTGTCGGGACTGGAGCCCATGAGAGCCGCAAACTCGGTATAGAAGGCGAAGATGGAACGGAGGGAGTACTTCACGGTGTGGATTACCTGCGCCGGGTACTCACAGGTGATGACGTCGATATCGGCAGTAAGGTCGTGGTTGTCGGTGGCGGCAATGTGGCCATTGATGTGGCTCGAACAGCTCTGCGCACCGGCTCTGAGGAGGTGTTCATCCTCTATCGGCGAACCAAAGAGGAGATGCCGGCCTCCGGTGCTGAGATTCATCACCTCGAGGAAGAGGGGGTGCGGACTGAATTTCTGGCAGCTCCCGTGAAAATTCATGCTGAAAACGGAAAGCTGACCGGAGTTGAATGTATCAGGATGGAACTTGGCGAACCTGATGATTCCGGCCGACGCCGCCCGGTTGCCAAAGAGGGCTCTAATTTTGTAATTCAGGCGGATTCCATCATCCCTGCCATCAGTCAGAATGTTAACCATGACGCTGATAAGGGTACGGATTTGCAACTCGAATCCTGGGGAACCTATACCGTGAACCCGAAGACCCTGCAGACTTCCGTTGAATGGATTTTTGCAGGGGGCGATGATGTATTAGGTCCACAGACCGCTGCCAAGGCCGTGTACCAGGGCAAGGTGGCTGCCGAGTCCATGCTGTATTTTATGGAAGGTAAGGATTTGGAAGAGGGCCGCACGTTGACCTGCTATATGGTTGACTGGTAAAAAAAGCAGGTTACAGGCTGTAGCCTAAACAACCAATAGAGTCACTCGCCTCTGCCCGCAACGGCAGGGGCGTTTTGTTTTGAGGTTATGAAAACAACTACAGCTGTAGTGCTGCTGTTCTTCGATGCTCTACAAAGGTGGCAACACCGGCAGCTATCTGTTCAGCTATGGCCTGCAGATAGGTGTCGTCCGCAAGGAGTTTTGCCTCTCCAGGGTTGGTGATAAAGGATATCTCAGCCAGCACGGCGGGCATTGCCGCACCGATCAAAACATAGAAAGGTGCCTGCTTTACACCGAGATTTTTTGGGCTGTAGTTGTGCCGCTTGAGACCGGTAACCAAGCTTGTTTGAACGAATTGGGCAAGCTGTGACGATTCTTTGATTTTAGCATTCTGCATCAGGTCGGACAGGATATCCTGCAGTTCACTGATGTTGTGTGTTGAGGTGGCATTTTCACGGGCAGCAACCCGCATAGCCTCAGCATTGGTGGCAAGGTTCAAGTAAAAGGTCTCGACTCCTTTTATTTTTTTTTGCGGATGGGCATTGACGTGGATGGAGACAAAGAGATCGGCATTTTGTGTGTTGGCAATGGCAGTCCGTTCCTCCAAAGGCAGAAAGGTATCACTGTCTCTGGTCAGGAGCACCTCATACTTATGTCGTACTTCCAGGATCTCAGCGGTCTTGCGGGCAACGCTTAAAACAATATTTTTTTCTTTAAGGCCAAATGCCATTGCCCCTGGATCCTTACCGCCATGGCCGGGGTCAATAACAATACGCCGTACTCCGAGACCGAGCTGCTGGGCAAGAGACAGGTTAGTCATGTCAGCTGATAGTTCTTGCGGGATAGTCGTTGAAGAGGGGTTGACCTTTTTCCGATCCTCCAGAGTAATAAATATTTCCTGTTTAAGTTTAACGCTTGCTATAATTTCAGGTTGTATAATGGGCAATTTGGTTTTATGGACAGGTCGTTCTGCGGGTTTCTCAATTTCAACAGCAGTCGCTACCTGCTCTTTTTTTACTCCGCGTACATCGACAATAACCCGAAAGGGGTCTTTGAGATTGAAAATTTTGTAGTCGGAAAGGGATTCAATATCAAGAATTACCCGTGCTGTTGTGTCGTTAACCTGTCCGGGCCGAACCTGTTTCAGCAAACCGTCCTGGATGGGAACCGGAGAACGAAATTTTGGTGGTATATAGCTCTGCTTGAGGTCAATAAAGAGGCGTCTGGGCTGGTTGTTGTTCTTTTCAAGCAGGCTTGCGCTGTAATTAACCGGTGCAGAGGCACGGATAACCACACGGGTGTAACTGTTGGAAGACCAGTGCTGAACAGGCAATATGTTGACAAGATTACTGGTATTCCGGGAGCTTATCGTCAAGTCCGGCAGCTTGATGTCGTGATTTTTGGCAAGTTCCTGCAACTCGCTGACGGCCTGGGCTTTTTTGTCACCTTTTGGAAATTGTTTGATTACTTTCCGGTAGAATTTTGCGGCCTGGGCGGGATTACCCTTATCAGTCAGTTCAATGTCGGCAATGGTAAAGAGGGCATCATCCGCCAGCTTGTTTTGGGGAAAGATGGATGCAATCTCACCGAAATAATTGATTGCTTCGTCGATATCAATGGGGAGTTTGAACTGTTGGTACATGCGGCGGTACATCCTTGCCATCATGTACAGACAGGAAGGGGCACGATTGCTTTTTGGGTCAGCGAGGTAGATTCGGCGGAAATTACGAACACCACCCAGCCAGTTGCCCCGGTCCCGGCCCATGGCAGGATCCCGTTCCAGTTTGTAATAGTAGTCCTTTGCCGACTTATACTGTTGCTCCGACTGACGGGTCGGAGTATTTACCGCCTTGTCACCGGAAGATGCGGCCAGGCAAGAAGAATCAACCGGGAGCAGTACCAGCATCAGCAGGAAAAAAAATACACTGGTATAACGCAACCAGTTGTTGTCTGTCAGGCAGGCAAAAGGCATGATCCGTTGATGAACGATATCTCCGAAATGGGCAAAGATGGGATGCTCTTGAATAATTTACGTTGATTGAACTATACTCTATTGGCTTGCATTGGTAAAATAATTTGTCCTGCAACACCCCAGCCTGTTATGGTTTTTGATTCAAGAGTTCGAACAATTGGTAGAGCAGTTCATGGGCCTGTCTCGGCGAAATATCATCAGGGTTAACTGAGCGCAACAACTTGCGCAGGGGATCGTCCTGGGGCTGAAAAAGTGGAAGCTGACAGGGTTGTTTTTTCTTGTTGCTTTTACCAGAGGCTACGATTGTCGGTTTCCCGTCGGCCGTGAACTCACCCTTTTCAATATTTTTCAGGATTTCATGGGCCCTTTTAACCACGTGGTCGGGAACCCCGGCAAGGCCTGCTACCTCGATACCATAACTGCGGTTGGTCGCTCCCTTGACCAGCTTGTGCAGGAAAATAATAGTATCGTTCCACTCCCGGACCGCAATGGAATAGTTTTGTATCCGTTTATGGATGGCAGCCAGGTCGGTGAGTTCGTGGTAATGAGTGGCAAACAGGGTCTTGACACCACGGCCGTTTTTGTCGGCAAGTTCTTCGGCCACGGCCCAGGCAATGGCAAGACCGTCATAGGTTGATGTACCACGGCCGATTTCATCCAGGATAACCAGGCTTCTGTCGGTTGCATTGTTGAGAATGTTGGCGGTTTCATTCATTTCTACCATGAAGGTCGACTGCCCACGGCGCAGGTCGTCCATGGCACCGACCCGGGTAAAAATACGGTCAACAATACAAATCTCAGCGTGATCCGCAGGCACAAAACTGCCGATATGGGCCATGAGCACGATGAGAGCAGTCTGGCGCAGGACTGTCGACTTGCCGGCCATGTTCGGGCCTGTGATAATCAGCAGTTCATTTGTTTCCTGGTCCAGAGTGACATCGTTGGGTACAAAACGGCCCGGCTCAAGGGAACGCTCAATGACAGGATGACGGCCCTCGGAAATCAATATGGTCTGGTTATCAACAATTTTTGGCCTTGTGTAGTGGTAGCGGTTTGCCGCCTCGGCCAGGCTGACCAGGAAATCAACCCGTGCAATCAGGGAGGCCGCTGCCAGCAGGCGATCACTCTGCGATGCAATTTTTTGCCGGATGTCAATGAACAGTTTGTATTCCAGTTCCAAACGTTTTTCCTGGGCCGTGGAGATTTTATTTTCCAACTCCTTGAGCTCGGGTGTTATAAATCGTTCCGCATTGACCAGAGTTTGTTTGCGGATAAAATCGTCCGGTATGGTGGCTGCCTGGGCCCGGCTGACCTCGAAGAAATAGCCGAACACCTTGTTGAAACCGACTTTCAGCCTGGTAATGCCGGTACGCTCCCGCTCTTTGGCCTCAAGCGCCAGGATCAACTGTTTGCCGTCGCGGAGCAGGACAATAAGTTCGTCAAGTTCAGCGTGATAGCCTTCCCTGATCAGATTGCCGTCGCGCAGGGTTATGGGGGCGTCATCCCGGATGGCGGCATGAATCAGCTCATGCAGATCGCTAACAGGATCAAGCTCTGTACCGATGTCATGCAGTAAACCGGCTTGAGTAGCGGCAAGCATCTTTTTCAGATCCGGCAGGCGGCCCAGGGACAGTTTCATACCATCCATGTCCCGTGCATTGCCATGCCCTAACACCAGGCGGCTGCAGAGTCGCTCAAGATCATAGATACCATCCAGGTGTTCCTGTAGTTCCCGCCGCATTCCCGGCTCGATCAGCAACAGTTCAACAGAACTAAGTCGTGCTTGTATTCTTTCCCGGATCTGGAGTGGAAAGAGCAACCGTTGCCGCAGTAATCGGGCACCCATGGGGGTGGATGTAAGATCCAGGATAGAGAGCAGCGATCCCTTTCGTTTGCCCCCGATAATGGTCTCGGTCAGCTCCAGGTTACGGCGTGAGGATTCGTCAATGATTAGAAAACCGGAACGGGCAAGCGGCTGCAGCTGTTTAATAAAGCCCAGGTCTGTTTTCTGGGTTTCCTGGATATAGGCGAGCAGGCTGCCGGCTGAACAGATGCCGGCCTGCATATCCTGACAGCCGAATCCGGCCAGGTTGCTGACCTGGAAATGTTCAACAAGGGTTGTCAGGGCGTTGTCGTATTCAAAGCAGTTATCTTGGCGCGGTGTTATGCAGAGACCACCGAGAAGGGTGGTGAGGGTATCGGTCAGTTCGGAAAACTGTTCCTGCTCCTCTGTCGTTATCAACAATTCGGCCGGCTGCATACGGGTGATCTCGTCGATGACCGGATCAAGGTTGTTGCCATGCAAGGGTAACTCACTGATGAGAAAGTTGCCGGTTGAGACATCAAGAAAACTCAAGCCGGCAGAGAGTATTTTTTTGCCCTTTTGTTCAAAGAAGAGTGCGCAGACAAAGGTGTTGATCTTTTCATCCAGGATCTGTTCATCCGTGGTCACGCCCGGGGTGACGATACGCACCACCTCCCGCTTGACAATGCCTTTGGCCTGTTTGGGATCCTCGGTCTGCTCGCAGATCGCCACCCGGTATCCGGCCTTAACCATTTTGCCGAGGTAACCGGAAATGGCGTGATAGGGAACACCACACATGGGGACCTTGTTGGCATCGTTCTTGCTACGCGAGGTCAGGGTAATCCCGAGAACCCGGGAGGAAGTTTCGGCATCCTCAAAGAACATCTCGTAAAAATCACCCATACGGTAAAAGAGAATGGTATCCGGGTGTTGCTCCTTTATCTCCAAATATTGCCGGAGCATGGGCGTCATCTTGATCTGTTTGTCCGAACCCATTGCTCTATTTGTCTCCAGGGAGCAGTTGCTTAAAATCCGGCACCAGCAGTTCAAAGGTGCGGCTGATATGCTCAGGAATAGTCCTGATGTCACCGGTAACGGTCATGAAGTTATGGTCTCCCTGCCAGCGCGGCACAATATGAAAGTGGAGATGGTCGGCAATACCTGCCCCTGCAATCGTGCCTACGTTGAGACCGATATTAAAACCGTCCGGCTGCAGGTGGTGACGCAGGATCGTACAGCTCTGTTGCAGCATGGTCATGATGGCCTGGTTTTCTTGTTGCGATAGATCGGTTATGTCGCCCACGTGCCGTCTCGGGGCGATAAGCAGGTGTCCGTTGGCATAGGGAAATCGGTTGAGCAGGATCACGGTTAAGGGATCACGATAGAGTAAGAGGAATTCGGGGTCGCAGGGAGAGTTACCGGGAGGCTCAAACAGGCAGCCTGCAACTTTTTCAGTCCGGCCAAGCACATGTTCCATCCGCCAGGGGGCCCACAGATTTTTTGTATTTGTCATGAAAGCTGTGGAACTTCGTGGATGGTGGCCTGCAGCACGTTTCCGACCTCAAGGATAGCATAGGTTCCCGGGGCACCGAATCTGTCGGCGGCTTTGAAACGCCCCGGGTTGATGATCAGCCTGTCTCCGACTTGGCGGCAGACAGCCTGGTGGGTATGGCCGTAGATCATGCAGTGGGCTCCAGGAAACAGGTGCCAGAGCGCGGATTCAATGTCATGCCCCAATCCGGCACCGTGGGTGAGTCCGATGCTGAATTCACCTAATTGAAAACTGAGCCTGGAGGGTAATGTACTGTAGGCATTGCCATTACACATATTGCCGTGCACAGCAAACACGGTTTTATCATGAAACTCATCCAGCAGGGAAATGTCGGTAAGGTCACCGGCATGGATGATGGTATCGCATCCGGCAAAACAGTGTTGCACAAGTTTTTGAAAATCTTCGCTTGGTCCCATCAGGTGGGTGTCTGAGAGTATGCCTGCCCTGATCATGTGGTTCCCGGTTTCTGGTAGCAAGGAATGATAAAATAACCAGTTTTTCAATTTAAAAGAGTTGCAGGGTATTGACAAGAAAAGATACGGAAAGGTTGCAAATAAATAGTGGAGAGTGGACAATGGAAAGTGTATAGTGGCAACAATTTAACATACAGCTCCAGGTGAGCTATCAACTATCAACTATCAACTATCAACTAATCATGTACAGTGCATCAGATTTACGCAAGGGACTCAAGGTTCAGCTCGACGGTGAACCGTATATTATTACTGACTTTGATTTTTCCAAACCGGGTAAAGGCCAGGCATTGTATCGCACCAAGATGCGCAATATGATCACCGGCAACCAGTTTACCCAGACCTATCGCTCCAATGACAAGTTTGAAAAGCCGGATCTTGAGGAGCGCACCATGCAGTTTCTCTACTCCCAAGGTGACGAATTCCATTTTATGGACACTTCGTCTTATGAACAGATTTTTCTCACCCGGGAACAGCTTGGCGATAATCTCAATTTTTTGATGGATAATATGGAGGTGCAGGTTCTTTTTTTCGGAGGAGAACGGCCCATAGATATCACCCTGCCCATCTTTGTCAACCTTGTCGTGACCCGTGCCGATCCCTGGGTGAAGGGAGACACCTCGGGAACAGATACCAAACCGGTGACCGTTGAAACCGGTTATAAGCTGCAGGTGCCGCCCTTTGTGGTAGAGGGTGATAGGATACAGATTGATACCCGTTCCGGTGACTATATGACCCGGGTAAAAGAATAACCATGTGTATGTAAGATGCTGACTCCGAGAGGCCTGCAGCAGCGTTCACACCTGCTGCAGGCAGTGCGGAGTTTTTTTTTCTCGAAATCTTACCTGGAAGTTGATACCCCCATTCGTCTCCCTGTCCTTATTCCTGAGGCGGAAATCATCCCAATACAATCTGAAGATTGGTTTCTGCAGACCTCACCGGAACTGTGCATGAAACGGTTATTGGCAGGGGGGTGTCCGCAGTTGTTCCAGATCTGCCCTTGCTTTCGCAGCGGAGAACGGGGCCGGTTGCACCAGCAGGAGTTTACCATGCTTGAGTGGTATCACACAGGTTGGAGTTATGTTGAGCTTATGGATGAATGTGAGGAAATGGTTCGTGCAGTAACGGTACAATTGGCTGCTGAGGAAGATGCACGGGCGGATATTTCGATTCATCGGGCTGGCAAAGAGATTTCCTTTGCATCTCCCTGGCAGCGTATGACCGTGCAGGATGCCTTTCAGCAGTATGGCGGCATGTCTGCCGGTGAGGCTGCAGATAAAGGAAAGTTTGATGAGATTCTGGTGGAACGTGTTGAGCCCAATCTTGGCTGGCAGCGTCCGGTTTTCCTCTACGATTACCCGATTTCCCTTGCCTCACTGGCACGCCAAAAGGACGAAAACCCGGAGGTTGCGGAACGTTTTGAACTCTACATCGGAGGCGTGGAGCTTGCCAACGGCTTTTCCGAGTTGACTGATCCGGAAGTTCAGCGACAGCGCTTTGCCCATGAGATCGGCAGTGCCGGGAATGGGACCACGCAACAACCCATGCCGGAAAAATTTTTACAGGCCCTTGCCGATCTTCCGGACTGTGCCGGGATCGCCCTTGGCCTGGATCGGTTATTGATGCTAGTTGTTGGCGCGCAAACTATTGCAGACGTTCTGCCGTTTTCCGAGCGTGATTTGTAAATCACTATTTGTATTTTAGAATTAGATGTTATAATATGTCACAATGGCAACGGATAAGGATGTTTCTGTTCGCCGGGCACGGAAACAAATTCCATCTCCGGGAGCAGCAGGGCAGTCAGTGTTTGACCGTACGCGGCACCGGTATCAATGCCGATTTTGTTTTTCTGGACAAGTGGTTTTTTAAAGATGGTGTGCCCAAAAATAACCGGTTTGCCGAAATCATAGGAAGAGTTAATAAATTTGTCCCTGACCCAGAGGCACCAATTACTGGTCTGCCGGCTGAGATGAAGCCCGGGCTGCAGGCCGGCATGAACATAGATGCCATGCCGATCTTCCCATAATAGTGGTAAGTCATGAAAAAAGGAAAGATGCTCCTGTGGAATGTTTGCACGAATGTCTGCGGGCGGCATGTCTATGGGCAGGCCGTAACTTGTCAGTGTCTGGCTGCCGCCGACCTGTAAAAAGACGGAATTATCCTGTCCTGAAAGGTAGTTGAGCAGCATGTATTCATGATTGCCGAGCAGGGTAATAACATGGGGACGGTTTTTTTTAAGTTGCAGAATCAGTTCAACAACTTGTTTTGAGTCCGGTCCCCGATCAATATAATCACCAAGAAAGACTATCGTGTCTACCCTGTTTTCAACCTGTGCGAGCAGGGTAACCAGGGAGTTGAAACAACCATGAATATCGCCGATAATACAGGATCTGTTCATTGCTGTTAGCTGCGTGAAGGATTCTAGGCCACCTTGAAAAATTGCTATTTTACCAGATTTCTGCGTCACAGCGAAAAACAATATGCTCACATATGACTAATATGCTGCGCTTTTGATTTTCACTGTTCCTCGGAGTCTGCGCTTACCTGAACTCGAACGAAATATCTAATTTTTCAAGGCACCCTCTAAAGGATATATTTGCTATTTTTAGCGTTTTTATTTCATAAAGTCAAATCATGGAAAATCAGCAACGTCAACAGATAAAGAAGTATGTAGATCTCCTCATTTTTAACTGGAAACAGATTGTTGCCTGTCTTCTCGTGGCAATGACACTGGGACTGGTAATGTACCTGCGGATGCCAAAGGTCTATCAATGTATTGCTATGCTCAGTTATGAGCGTCAGCAGATCAACCCTGCCCGCATGGCTCCGGAACGGGATGATCAAAAGCTGCGGGATACAATTTCGACTTTGAGTGATACTGTTCTCAGCAGAAATAATCTTGAAGATATTATTAAACAATTTGACCTGAATCCGGAGTTGAGGCAAAATCTGCCCATTGAAGATGTCATTGAAATAATGCGTATGCATATCCAGATCACTCCCTCTACCCGTGGTGATACCTTCAGCGTTACTTTTGAAGGGGGGGATCAGGGCAAGGTTTTGAAGGTGACTAATGGCCTTGCTGCGAAATTTATTGAAGAAAATTTGAAATATCGAGAGATCCGGGCCACTGAGACATCCAGATATACCCAGGATGAGCTTAATCTGGCCAAAACTGTTCTGGATAAAAAAGAACAGGTCATGCGGGATTATAAATTAAAATATTATAATGAAATGCCGGAGCAGCGGGAGAGTAACCTCTCCCGTCTTAATTCTCTCCATGAACAGAACCAGGGGGTGCAGGATTCTATCCAGGACCTTGAGCGAACCAGGGTGATGGTCCAGGAACAGATCAATCTGCGAAAGCGACTTGCCAGAACAATGGGTAGCAGTGGCACGATTGGATCAGCGCAAACTTCTGCAAGTCGGGCGGAGCAAGTTGTCACTCCCTGGCAGCGTTTGCAGCAACTGCGCAGTCATCTTGCAGCACTACAGTCCAAGTATACGGATAGACACCCCGAGATACGCCGCACCAAGCAGTTGATAGCCAAAACAGAGGCCGACCTTGCGAGAAATTATCCTGGTTCCGGGGCAAAATCTAGCGGAGAGGTACCGTCTACCTGGCAGGCACAGCCTACCCGGCAGATAGAGGATCCCGAGATTGGCCAGCTACAGATCCAGATAAAAGAGATAACGCTTAATATTAAAAAGTTACAGTCTGATCAAAAAACAATTCGTGCTGAAATCCCACAGTATGAAAAATGGATTTCAGCAGCTCCGGTACGGGAAGCCGAATGGACTGCACTAACCCGTGATTATGATGAATTGCGCAGGCATTATGATTTTCTCGTGGCGCAGAACCTGCAGGCATCATCGGTGGAACATCTGGAGCGTAAACAGAAAGGGAGTAAGTTCAAGATTATTGATCCGGCCCGCTTTCCGGATAAGCCATTTAAACCAAACTTTTTGAAAATTATGATGCTTGCCGTTGCTGGCGGACTCGGTGTCGGTATAGGCTTGGTCTTTGTAAAGGATTTTATCGATACTTCCTTTAAGGATGCCTCGGACCTGGAAAGTTATCTCGGTATCCCTGTTGTCAGCTCCATCCCTTACCTTGCACGACATGAAGAGATCGGCAAAAATCGGAAAAAGATAGTTTTTTGGTCTGCAGGATTTTTACTGTACACCGGATTATTGCTGGCAGCACTTGTTTATTTTTGGCTACAGGGACGGATAATCCTCTGAGCCGTTATTACCTTAAGGTAGGTAATCCTCCCTTTGTACGGCGATATTCCAAGGTACAATTACATCTCACACGACTCTATTGACTATTTGTCATGTATAATAAATATTACGGTTTTATATCGACCCCTTTTGACCTGATACCAGATCCCGATGTGGTATATATGAGTGAATCACATCAGGAGGCTCTGGCTATTCTTCGTTACGGAGTGGTGGGTAAGAAGGGTTTTTTGGTGTTGACCGGTGATGTCGGGACAGGGAAGACGACTCTGTTGCAGGCCCTGGTCCAATCCCTTGAGATGGAGGTACACCTGTGCCTGATCAATAACCCCACTTTAACAAGGGATGAATTTTTTTCCATGCTGGCGCGGAGTCTCGAGCTGCCCTGGGAACAGAACAAGGCCTTCTTTCTGATTGAGTTTGCTGAATTTCTAAAGAAATGTCGCCAGGATGGTGAACGGGTTCTGCTCATCGTCGACGAGGCCCATGTTTTGAGTGAAGGGTTGCTGGAAGAAATTCGCCTGCTGTCTAATCAGGATGCACTGGGCCAGGATGTGCTCTCTATTTTTCTGGTTGGCCAGCCTGAACTGAACGAGTTGATGAGCAGCGAACGACTGTTGCCCCTTCGTCAACGGGTGGGTATACGATTCCACCTTAAGCGATTTTCCCATGAGGAAACCAGACAATACATTCTTTATCGGTTACGAAAAGCAGGGGCCAGCCATTTTGATATTTTTTCAGAAGATGCTGTTACCACGATTTATGAGGTCAGCAAGGGAACACCAAGGCTCATCAACATTGTCTGTGACCATGCTTTACTGTCCGGTTTTTCACAGGGTGAACCCATCATTGATGCCGAAATGATCAGGGAATGCATACAGGATCTCCAATTTCCAGGTGAAGAAACTCCGCTGCCTTTGGCAGCAGATCTCAAGCACACCCCCAGCAGGTTTTTCTCAGCAGGGAATATCGTGATATTTTTTACGCTGCTGGCCGGTCTGCTCCTGTTATGTGAATTGCTGCCGGCAACTCGTCCGTATTCGCCACTTGGTGCAGTCCTGCCTGACAACTGGCTACGGCAACTACATCAACTGTCAGGTTTTTTGGGAGAATAACGTGGGTAAGGTTTTTAATGCATTGAAGAAGGCCGGTGAAGAGATAGCTGTTACTCGCAAGGCGAATCCTGTTGTACCTGAAGAAGTTGTTACTCGCGAGGCCGATCCCGTTGTACCTGAACAGCAACCTGCTGCAAACGATAAAAAGGAAAAGCTCTCCCCGCAGCACAGCAGTGAAGGGAAAAAAGAAAAAAAAGCAGCACCATTGATTTTGGAACGTGGGGACTGGGATGATCTCTTAACACAGGCCACAACTGTTACCGGCCCGGTAGCTGAAAGTTTTCGTACCCTGCGCACCAGGATATTACATCCTGAAGGTTCTGGTACCTTGAACACCAGTTTTTTACGT
>JAYEKB010000106.1:0-4290 GCA_034660835.1 Thermodesulfobacteriota bacterium | reverse complement strand
TGCAGTTTTATCCTATTCGTCTTTAAGGCCACCAGCCCCATGGTGAGATCGGTTATAGGGCCGACCCACTTGAAGAGCTTTTCTCGCTGGGAAGTGCGGGCAGTACTGAAAAGCAAGGATCCGGGAACATCCTGAACCATCTGGTAGGCCCTGGGCCAGGGAAACATCTGTATGGACCCGCGTTCTGTAGAGATGTCATTTTTTCCCAGGAGCTGTAACAGGATGTCTGCACTGATCCCGTGGACAAGGTTATCTTGAATAAAATTATAGGGCGGAAGCTCCTCGGTCATTATATTCCAGCTATCCTGGGCCAGGGCCGAATACGTTGACAGGGAAAAAAACAGCACAAACAGCGATATTTTCGTCTGTAAACCTCTCATATATCCTCCTCAACTCCATCGTAGCAAAGAAACCTTCCGGCAATTCCGTATGTTCCAATCTCTTACAGTAACAAGTTACACATGTTTGATCTGGGTATGGTTTGAAATCTCGGAATTGGTCGTACAGAGATCATTAATCGACAGCCCATGTACGTTATCGTTGCCGGTCAGGCGGGCAAAATCCCGGAGTTCAGCCGTACAGACCTTCATATAATTATGGAGCTGATCCGCCGCCTTGTCAATATCAAGCCTTGCCCGTAATTCCGGGTCCTGGGTGGCAATACCCATGGGGCATTTACCGGTATTGCAGATCCGGTACTGATGACAGCCGATGGCCATTAATGCGCTGGTACTGATGGCTACAGCATCGGCTCCGAGTGCCAGGGCCTTGGCAAAATCCGCTGAAACCCGCAAACCGCCCGTGCAGACCAGGGAGACATGAAAGGCTTTTTGTTCGTTTAAGAATTTCCTGGCCCGGTATACGGCAAAGGGTGTAGGTACGCCGACGGATCCTTTAACATATTTGGGAGAAGCCCCTGTACCGCCTGCCCGCCCGTCCAGGGTGATGAAGTCAGGTTCTGCATACAGGGCAACCTCAAGATCCGCCTCAATATGACCGGCGGCAAATTTAATGCCGATCGGCCTGCCGCCTGAAACCTCACGCAGCCAGGCAACCTTTTCCCGTAGCTGTTCCCTGGTCAGAATGTCCTCGTAATGGGCCGGGCTTATAATATCCGTACCCTCTGAAAATCCCCTGATGGCTGCAATCTCACGGGTAACCTTGCTTCCGGGCAGATGGCCGCCCATACCGGGTTTGGCGGACTGGCCGAATTTTATCTCAATGGCGTCAGCGCTGCGCAAATTTTCCTCGCTGACGCTGTAACGGTTGGGCACGTATTCAAAGATATACTTGTGGCAGTTGTCCCGGGATTCCGGCAGGATTCCGCCCTCTCCGGAGCCGATGGCGGTCTGCATAGCCTTGCTGCCACGGGCCAGCGCTATCTTTGCCTCCTTTGACAGGGCACCAAATGACATATGGCTGATATAGATGGGCGTTGCCAGGACCAGCGGCTGTGCAGCCTGCGGTCCAATAATGGTTGTCGTTGCAACCGGATCATCATGGTTCAGGGGAATTCGGGCCAGCTGAGCACCCTGGATCAGGAGATCATCCCAGGAAATAACAGGTTTCCTGGTCTGCATGGGCTCTGTAATCGACTGGCCGGTTTCAGCCATAATGTGGATGTCTGCCAGATACGTTTCATGGGAATCTTCCACCTTCTGTGGATCAAAGGCGACTACACGTTCACTGGTGGCCTCCTGAATATCCTCAGAAATATCCGGCTCTGCCCCGACCCGGCGCCAGAAGGCTTTGCCGGAATCACAGACCGGACAAATCCAGTCCGTGGGTAAATCATTCCAGCGTACCGCTTCTTTATCTTCGTCGTATTCGGTATCGCAGACCGAGCATACATAGAGTGCCATAACTGCTTCCTGTTGAGGTTCTAACCCGTATATTTCACAAGTTGAGGTGGCTGCAGATGCGCTGAGCATCTGAGCAAGCTATAGTTGCCTATGCTTGCTCAGAAAACGACAAAGCAGGTGCGGCTGCATCGGCTTGCCTTTGGTGAACACTTTGCAGATTTTCGAAAAGAGACAAACTTGAAATTATTACTAAAATTTCCATAAGTTATACTACATAAATAAAGTTTTCATGAAATATTCGGGCTAATCGGCGATGCCACCCGCAAGGGGCAGCATCGCACAGAATAAATTATTCAGAGGGATCAAATATCCATGTTGGCAGGCTCATAATACTCTTTGGGATGCTTGCAGGCCGGACACTTGGGCGGCGGCTCAGTCCCCTCGTAGGTAAAACCGCATTTGGAGCATTTCCATTTGATGGGTTTTTCACGTTTGAAGACCGTACCGTTCGTGACCATCTCCCGGCACCGCTTGTAACGGTCACGATGGTGCTCCTCAACCTTGCCTATCTGTTTGAACAGGATTGCGGCTTCCATGTTCCCCTCTTCTTCTGCTTCCTTGGCAAAGGTGGGGTACATCGCAGTGGTCTCGTAATCCTCGCCGTCAATGGCCTCCTGCAGGTTGGCAGCAGTCTCGCCGATACCGTTTAACAGCTTGAAATGATCCTTGGCATGACGTTCTTCATTGGCCGCACTCTCTTCAAAAACCTTGGCAATGTAATGATACCCCTCCTTGCGGGCAACCTTGGCAAAAAAGGTGTACTTATTCCTGGCCTGTGATTCTCCTGCAAATGCTGCTTTTAAGTTTTCGACAGTTTTACTCATGGCTTCTCCTTGTGATGATGTTGGTTTATGGAGCATGTTTCACTATCATACTCCTTGGTTATTGGGCAAAAAAATACTTTCCGGGGTAGTTACTTCTGAGCAGTTTCCTTCATGCAGCGATTGCAAATGCCGCGCAATTCGAGGTGGCGGGACTGGACTTGCCCCATACGGCCGGTCTGCTCAGGCAACATTGAGTTGTCAAACTCAGGCCAGTAAATATCCTCTACCTCCTTGCAGCGGGTACAGACAAAATGATGATGCCGGTCCAGGTTGGCATCAAACAGGGCCCGTTCGCCCATGACATGCAACTTTTTGACAATGCCGAGTTCGTCAAAGGTGGCCAGGGTCCGGTACACAGTATCAATGGCAATGGTGGGCATTTTTTCCCGCAACCTTCGGTGAATGACCTCTGCCGAGGGATGATCAGTGGCCGACATTATTTCCCTGAAGATCTCAAGCCGCTGGTGGGTCAGCTTGATGCCTGTCTCCTCACAGATTTGCTTGAGGTGATCAAGCTGCTGCCTGCTCAGTGTTTCGCCTGTCATTGTCCTTGTGTGATAAAAAAACTTTATGTAAGATTTATTCTTACTCAAGATTAAATCGGTTTACTGTGTCTGTCAATAAAAATTATCATTTTATCCAAATGGTGGTAGCCTGGTAAGGTCCTGTTAAGAAATAAGTGTTGCATTTAGGCGCTCTGATTTGGGTTAGATTTGTACGATTTGATTGCACAAAACCGGAGGCGTAGCATGGCTACGTTGAGGATTTTGTAATTGAAAATCGTACAAATATGACCTGAAGCAGAGATGCATAGGCGTGACACTTATTTCTTAACAGGCCCTAAGTATGTATAGACTTTGTAAATTGGAAAAATGTAGTTTTCTTAAATTCATCCTTTAGGAAAATTTCTCTTTTTTCTTGACACTTTGTGGCTGTTACTATAGATTTTTTGCATGGTACCTCATGGAACTATTGGATTGACCGATGGGCTCTGTGTACGACCCCAACAACCCTCACAGGAGGACACCTATGAAAAGCAAGGATCTGAAAAAATTTCTTGCCAGCCTGGGCGTAGCCGGACTTATCAGTGCCGGCGGCATCACCGTGCCGGGAGCGCATGCTACCGGCAGTGGCTGAGGCGATACAAAGCCCAGTGCAGGTAGCACTGAAAAAGTCAAAGATGCTGCAGGAAGTGGCTGAGGCGGAACCAAAGACAGCGCCGTGAGCGCTGCTGAAGACAAAGCCAAGGCTGCAACTGACGAAGCCACTGATAAAGCGGCTGAGGTAGCAAAGGACGAAGCCGGCAAGGCCGTAGATAAAGCTGCAGACACCGCAAAGAAAAAGAAAAAACCAGCTATTGAGGGTTGTTGATTCCAGACAACCGCTGACATAATTCCCCGTGCATCCTGCACCGGGAACATGTACATTACAAGGCCGGTATCCTGTTGGGATATCGGCCTTGTTTTTTTCTGTACTTGTTAGCCCGCATATTTCACAAGTCGAGGCGGCTGCAGATGCACTGAGCGCAGGAGTAGGCAGGTAAGCGCAGACTCCGATAGTTGCCTATGCCTGCTCCTGCAGCGACAAAGCAGGTGCGGTCGCAT
>JAYEKB010000105.1:0-4302 GCA_034660835.1 Thermodesulfobacteriota bacterium | reverse complement strand
TGAATGGCATCACGGGGACTCATCAGCTCACCTCAAGCTCCTCTTTCTTTGCCATTATTCATGCAAGTATTAAGCCAAACCAGACGTTAAACAATTTTCATGCTTATTTCAGCGATTAACAGTGTGTCACTAATGAAACCATGGTGACATGTCTCTACCTTTTCCGGATAAACGAAAAAAAGAAGAAGTTTTTCTCGTTTATCCGGAAAAAATAATCTAAATTTGTATGCGAATCGGAAAACTGGAAATCCCGGTACGGTACCCGGGGTCAACCACTTACCCCTTGCCGAGATTTTGACTCACGTGAAGATTGATTTTTAAGGGAACGTCCAGTTTCATAACCGATTCCATGACACGCGTCACCATGGCAGCAGTTGACTCTAACTCCTTTTCCTTCACCTCAAGCACCAGTTCATCATGAATCTGCAGGATCATTCGGGCTCCTTCCTGACCTTCCAACTCATGGTCCACCTGCAGCATAGCCAACTTGATGATATCTGCAGCTGTTCCCTGGATCGGGGTATTAATGGCTGTACGTTCAGCAAATTCCCGACGGGTGCGATTGGAAGCCTTTATTTCAGGAAGCTGCCTGCGCCTGCCCAGCAGGGTTGTAACATACCCATCCTCACGGGCTCGTGCAACAATACGCTCCATGAACTTTTTTATACCGGAATAATGGACAAAATAACGGTCAATAAAGGTCTGGGCCTCCTTGCGGCTGATGCCAAGCTGGCCGGCCAGACCAAAGCTGGACATTCCGTACACAATACCGAAGTTAATGGTTTTGGCCACCCGTCGCATCTCAGGGGTAATCAGCAGCGCAGAGATGCGAAAAATTTCTCCCGCAGTCTGACTATGAATATCCTGATCACTCTTGAAAGCCTTAAGCAGGGCAGGATCCTTGCTATAATGGGCCAATACACGCAAATCGATCTGAGAATAATCGGCCGAGAGAAGGGAATAGCCTTCAGCTGCCACAAAGGCTGAGCGGATGCGCCTGCCCTCCT
Source organism: Thermodesulfobacteriota bacterium (assembly GCA_034660835.1). Lineage (GTDB taxonomy): Bacteria > Desulfobacterota > Desulfobulbia > Desulfobulbales > Desulfobulbaceae > Desulfobulbus_C. The sequence continues at coordinate 3,295 of JAYEKB010000105.1, read as the reverse complement.
CGGTACGGATGGGAATATTCTGCAGGTTGGGTTGACTTGAGCTGAGTCGCCCGGTTGCAGTACCGCACTGGTTATAGGAGGTATGTACCCGGCCGGTGATGCTGCTCATATGGCTTTGCAGCTTATCCACATAGGTGGACTTTAACTTTGCCAGGTTGCGGTATTTAAGGATCAGGGCAGGCAGCTCATGTATGTGCGACAGTTTTTCCAGCACCTTGACATCCGTAGAATAACCGGTCTTGGTCTTGCGCCCCCGGGGAAGATCAAGCTGATCAAACAGGATATTAGCCAGTTGACGGGGAGAGTTAATATTAAAGGTCTGGGCCGCAACCTGGTAAATTTCCGTTTCGAGATCTTCCATCCTGATGGCAAACTCTCCAGCAAGCTCTGCCAGAACCTCTTTATCCACCAGCACACCGGTACTCTCCATTTTAGCCAGCACTGCAATCAGCGGTCCCTCAACCTCGGCAAACAGTTTCCACAGGCCAAGCTCCTCCAGGCGCGGTCTCTGGACTTCAAACAAACGCAGGGTCCCGTAAACGTCCTCACAGCTGTAATCCTTTGCCTTTTCAAGCTCCACCCGACAAAAGGCATCTGAACGCTTATCAGAGTCCACAACCTGGGCAAACGAGGTCATCTCCATGTCAAGTTCGCGACAGAGATCATCAAGTTTGTATGACCGGCGTCCCGGATCAAGCAACCATGCTCCTATCATGGTATCAAACATTGGGCCGGCCATTCTAATACCGCCATTCTGCGGGGCAGCCAGTACCGAATAATCATACTTCAGGTTATGACCGATCTTGGCCAGGGTCGGATCGGCAAGCAGAGGACTGACCAGTTCCAGGATATCCTGCAGGTTCAGCTGGCCGGGCAGCAGTTCTCCCTGCTCATCCCGATGCCCGCAGGGAACATACCAGGCCTGGTCTGTATCCATACAGATGGAGATGCCGACAAGTTCTGCTGCCAGAGGATCAAGGGAGGTTGTTTCAGTATCCACCACCAGCCGGTCTGCACCTTTCAGCTTATCGACCAGTTTTTTAAGCTCTTCCCGCTTTTGAATGAGCACAAATTCGTCTGTGTCAATCCCGGCGGCAGGAACGTCTGCTTTCAGCAGGGTAAAGAACTCCAGCTCGGTCAAAAGGTCCCGCAGGCTGTCAGGATCGGATTCCCTTACCCGGTACGCTGCCGGGTCTTCGGGCACCTCGGCGTGATAGTTCAAGCGAATAAGATCACGGGACATAAAAGCATCATCACGGTGCTCAATGATTCGCTCTTTCATTTTTGACTTCTTAAAGCCCTCAACATTCTCATACAATCCCTCAAGACTGGTATATTCCCGAATCAATTTTTGTGCGGTTTTCGGTCCAACACCTGGAACACCTGGAATATTATCAGCGCTGTCGCCTGTGAGGGCAAAATAATCAAGCAGCTGATCAGGCCTGACACCATATTTCTGTTCAACAAAGGCTGTGTCCATGAGCCTGTCACTCATGGGATCCCACATGGTGACCTTGTCGGACACAAGCTGCAGCAGATCCTTGTCTCCCGATACCACCACCACTCTGCAACCCTTTTCAACCAGTACCCGTGTGGCAGAGGCGATCAGATCGTCTGCCTCCTGATCCTCATGCTCCATATTCGTGATGTTATAGGCATCAACTATCTTATGAATATAAGGGATCTGGGGGACCAGATCATCGGGCATGGGAGGCCGGTTTGCTTTATAGTCGGCATAGATACGATGCCGGAATACCGGCCCGCGGGTGTCAAAGGCAACAGCAAGACACTCAGGCTGTTTTTCACGCAGGATGCGGCGCAGAATAGTAGTAAATCCGTACACTGCATTAGTGGGCATGCCGCTGGTATTGCTCAGCTCCCTGATGGCGTGGAAGGCCCGGTAGATATATGCACTGCCGTCAACCAGGAAAACCTTGGGCGGAGTGCTGCTTCTACCGTTCTCATCTTCAAGTATTTCCTCCAATTTGAAGTTAATCAGACTTTCCTGCTTCGGACTCATATGGCCAGCATCCTGTCCAGTGATTTACGGGCCTGGTCGGCAATATCCGCCGGAACCTGCACCTGGTTGACCACTCTGCCCTCGGCCAGGTTATCCAGCACCCAGAGCAGGTTTACCGGTTTGATCGCATCCATGGTCGGGCAGAGGCAACCCGGGGTCAGGGAATGAATGGTCTTATCCGGATGCTGCAGGGCAAGGCGTTGGACAAGATTGATTTCCGTACCGATCACCCAGTGACTACCGGGTTTACCAGCTGCCACTGCAGCGATAATCGCTTCAGTGGATCCTGACAAATCAGCCAACCGAAGTACCTCGTTACGGCATTCCGGGTGGACGATAATTGTTGCCTGCGGCGAAATCGCCCGCCAGTAATGGACATGTTCAGGAAAACTGCGCATATGGACCTCGCAATATCCATCCCAGAGCACAACCTTTGCCTGTGCCAGCTCTTCTCTGCTGCAGCCGCCCATCGGCTCTCCCCGCCGCCAGAGAACTACCTGATCTTCGGGCAGGTCAAGAGCAAAGGAGGCATTACGGCCCAGATGCTGATCAGGAAAGAAAAATACCAGCTCACCTTTACCAAGCGCCCATTTGAGCACTCGCTCGGCATTTGAGGAGGTACAGACTGAACCGCCGTGCTCTCCTACAAAACTCTTAACATCTGCCGATGAGTTGACATAGGTGACCGGGATGATACGCTCCTCAGCCACACCTGCAGCCGCGCTCAGTTCCGGCCAGGCGGCTTGAATGGCAGGCCGGGTGGACATATCAGCCATGGGACAGCCGGCATCAAGATGAGGCAGCAAAACGCTCTGATGATCAGCGGCCAGGATATCTGCAGCCTCGGCCATAAAGTGAACCCCGCAAAAAACCAGAAATTTTTTATCCTTGACCTTTGCCGCCTCCCGGGACAGTTTCAGGGAATCACCACTGAGATCGGCGAACCGGTAGACCGCATCCTGCTGGTAATGGTGTCCAAGAATGAGTAATGAATCTGCAAGTTCCTCTTTTCTTGCCGCAATACGATCGAGGATTTCCTGCTTCTCAAGCCACTGATACTGCGCCCCTATATCTATCTGCTGTACAAATGACATCCTGATCAACTCCTTGCAATCTTTTACCGGTGCTCATAGCACACCTTTTCTACCTTCCACAAAAAGGCATCAAACCAGTTTTCAGCACCGCCTACAACAAAAAAACCCCTGCCGAATCCGGCAGGGGTTTTTCTTCTTAGCTGTAACGAAATTGAATTACCCGGTTTTTACCCAGATCGCC
>JAYEKB010000104.1:0-4304 GCA_034660835.1 Thermodesulfobacteriota bacterium | reverse complement strand
AAGTCGAGGCGGCTGCAGATGCGCTGAGCGCAGGAGTAGGCTATAGTTGCCTATGCCTGCTCCTGCAGCGACAAAGCAGGTGCGGTCGCATCGGCTTGCCTTCGGTGAACACTTTGCAAATTTAAAGCAGGCCATAGTGTACAATTTTATCTTATGATTTACATTGGTTACCCTAAAATAAGCAAAGTGTTCATGAAATATGCGGGTTAGGGGTACCCGGAATCTACGAACGCTAAAAATTTATCGGGTGCCTTGAAAAATTAGATATTTCGTTCGAGTTCAAGGAACGGCGGAAATTAAAAGCGCAGCATATTCGTTATATGTGAGCATTTTTTCAAGGTAGCCTAAACTCTGAACTCAAAACTCAAGATAAAATGGGAACCACACTTGAAGCCCTGATCCAGGACCATGTAGAAGACCTGGCAGAGCTGCAGGAAAAAATTGGCTACACCTTTAAGGATATCAGTCTTCTGCAGTTGTCCATGATTCACAGTTCCTTTTCCTTTGAACGGCTGGATTGTGGTCGTCATAACGAAACCCAGGAGTTTCTCGGGGATGCGGTACTGGATTTGACGGTAGGTTATATTCTTTTTAGCCGTTTTCCTGAACTGCGTGAGGGCAAGCTGACCCGGATTCGTTCCGCGCTGGTCAATGAGGTTGGGCTGGCCGAGGTGGCCCGGGCCATTGACCTGGGAAAATATCTGCTCCTGGGGCGGGGAGAAGATGCCTCCTATGGCCGGGAAAAATCTTCTATTCTCTCCTGCGCCTATGAGGCCATGGTGGGAGCCATGTTTCTTGATGGTGGTTACGATGTTGTCCAGGCCTATGTACAGCGAACCTTCGGTCCCCTGATTGAAGACCGTGGCGACCAGCTGACCTCAACAGATGCCAAGAGCGGGTTACAGGAACGATTGCAGGAACAGTATAACGAAGGTCCGCAGTACGTTCTGGATGATGAAGAGGGCCCGGCCCATGCCCGTGTTTTCACCGTTTCCGTTCACTTTCACGATCAGGTCCTCGGTTCCGGTCGTGCCTCCAATAAAAAAGAGGCCGAACAGCAGGCAGCCCGGGCAGCCTTGGATTTCCTGCAAAAAGAACAGGATTCAGAATAAAATAGACTGGTAATCAACAAGGGTTGAAAAAAATAACTCTGCGTTCTCTGTGCTCTCTGTGGTGAAAAAATAGCTTGTATGCCGTTAGTTATCCCCATTTTCATTCCCCATGAGGGATGTCCCCATTGCTGTGTGTTCTGCAATCAGCGCAGGATCAGTGGCTTTGCCGACAAGCCGGTTACAGCAGATAATGTGCAGGCAACAATCCGGACCTGGCTTGCCCGGGAGGGTTCTGATGACCGCCAGGTGCAGGTTGCTTTTTATGGGGGGAGTTTTACCGCTTTGCCCCTGACCAGGCAACAGTACCTGCTTGGCGCTGTTGCTCCTTTTGTAGAGCAGGGCAGCAGGGTGCAGACCATTCGTTTGTCCACCCGGCCGGATTATATCGATTATGAGATTGTTAGTTTTCTGCAGTCCCACAATGCCTCTATCGTAGAACTCGGTGTCCAGTCCATGGATGACGGAGTGCTGGCAGCATCGGGTCGTGGCCATACGGCTGATGATGTGGAAAAGGCAGTCGCTGTTCTGCGGGAATCGGGAATGGAGCTAGGTATTCAGCTGATGCTGGGTTTGCCCGGTGAAACCCGCAGAATTTTGATGAAAACGGTGGAGCGTGTCATTGCATTACAGCCGGATTTTGTTCGCATCTACCCGGTACTGGTAGTAAAAAACAGCGAACTTGCAAGCCGGTACCTACAGGGAACATACCGGCCGATCAGCCTGGATAAGGCAGTGGTCATGGCGGCCTGGATGAAAAAACGTTTTGACGAAACATCCATCCGGGTGGTACGGATGGGTCTGCAGGCCGGAGCTGAGCTTGAAAAATCTCTGGTTGCCGGCCCCTGGCATCCGGCATTTGGTGAACTGGTCAACTCCCGGCTTATGCTTAAAGAGACCAGAAAACTGCTTGCCAGTACTCATTCAGATAACTTGGTCCGGTTGACAATTAACGATAAAGATCAATCCGTGTTTCGGGGAATACGATCAAAAAATATCCGGCGACTGGAACAGCTTGGCCTGTGGCAGCATGTCATCCTTTCCACCGACCCTGCCCAGCCTCGCCGGACTGTTCGGCTAATCCCTGACCCCTAACCTCTAATCCCTGTCTTTTCATGCTCAGCATAAACAACCTCAGTCTGCAATATGGCTCCAAACATATTTTTAGGGATGTTTCCGCCCAGATCCATGACGGCGATCGCATCGGCTTGGCCGGAGTGAACGGCACCGGTAAATCAACCCTGCTCAAAATGATGTGCGACGATCTGGAGACCGATCCCGGCGTGGTCAGCCGTGCTTCCTGGTTCACGGTGGCCTACCTGCCGCAGGAGGTAACCATTGATCTTGGCAGTCGGTCCCTGTTTGACGAGGCGGAAAGCGCCTTTGACGAGGCACTGGCTCATCAGCGGGAGTTTGACGCAATCGGCCAGCAGCTTGCCGATCTTGATCAGGATAGTGCCGAACTTGCACCACTGCTAAAGCGGCAGGGAGAGCTGCAGCATCTGCTGGAGGGGCATAACGTATTTAGAATACGGCCCGAGATCGAGCGTATCCTGTTTGGACTCGGTTTTTCCAAGCGCGACCTGGACAGGCCGGTGTCCGAGTTTTCAGGTGGCTGGATCATGCGGCTTTTACTGGCAAAGCTGCTTTTACAGAAACCCTCCCTGCTGCTGCTTGATGAGCCCACCAACCATCTGGACCTGGATTCTCTGACCTGGATGGAGGATTTTCTCCAACAATACCAAGGCGCCATGGTGATAATTTCCCATGACCGGGCCTTTCTTGACCGGGTGACCTCCAAAACCTGGGAACTCAGCCTGGGACGCCTGACCTCGTACAAGGGCAACTATTCCCATTACCTGGTGGAAAAAGCCCTGCGCATGGAGCTTGAACGGGCTGCCTATTACAATCAGCAGGCCATGATCAAGCAGACAGAACGTTTTATTACCCGTTTTCGGGCCAAGTCAACCAAGGCAAAGCAGGTGCAGAGCCGGGCCAAGCAGTTGGAAAAGCTGGAACGTATTGAGTTGTCGGAAACGGAACGTACCATCCATTTCTCCTTTCCGCCAGCAGCCCCTTCCGGCCGTGATGTCCTGCAGCTCTCCGGTGTCAATAAGGAATTTGACGGCAAGGCGGTCTTTAAAGATGTCACCCTTGACCTGCAGCGCGGTGATAAACTTGCTGTGGTCGGTGTAAACGGTGCAGGTAAGACAACGCTGCTCAGAATCATGGCCGGGCTGGAGCCTGCCCAGGGAACAATCCGCCAGGGGCATAATGCTATTCTTACCTATTTCGGTCAGCACCAGGCCCAGGAGTTATCCGGTGAATTAAGTGTGCTGGATACGGTTTACCACGCTGCCCAGGATATGACCATCACCAAGGTACGTTCTCTGCTCGGAGCTTTTTTGTTTAGCGGTGATGATGTGGATAAAAAGGTGCAGGTCCTCTCCGGAGGTGAAAAGAGCCGGGTGGCGCTGGCCAGGATGCTGATTAAACCGGCCAACCTGATGCTGCTTGATGAGCCTACCAACCATCTGGATATTACTTCCCAGGAGGTGCTGCAGGAGGCCATGGCCCAGTACGAGGGAACCATTATTGTGGTCTCTCATAACCGTTTTTTTGTGAACTCTTTTGTAAACAAGGTGTTGGAGATTCGGGACGGGCGGGCAACTCTGTTTCTCGGCAATGTGGACGACTACCTCTCAGCCCGGAAACGGCTGGAAGAAACGTCTGCTGCACAGAAACAACCGGAAAAAGGAGTAGAGAAACGGCTGGATGGTGACAGCGGTGACCGCAAGGCCCAGCGCCGGGAACGGGCACAGCTGCGCCAGCAGCTCAGTTCACAGCTCAAGCCCTGGAAGAAAAAAGTTGCTGAGGCGGAAACGCAGATCGAGACCCTTGAGGCCCGTAAAGAAGAACTGGAAACTCTGATGGCCGACCCGGACCTGTATGCGGACCAGCGGCTCTGGTCGAAAACCAGTAAAGAGTACAGTGAACTTCAGCGTCGGCTGGAACGCCGGTATGAAAAATGGGAACAGGCTCAGGGCAGAATTGAAGAGATTGAAGGTAAGTGACTACGGGCACCGGATATTTACCCGATCGCCCCTACCTGCATAGAGGGGCTATGGCTGCCAGGGGCGCTTGCGCAAATCTACGGCACCCGTATCCACTTACAAGTATGAGGTATGCAATTTT
>JAYEKB010000103.1:0-4310 GCA_034660835.1 Thermodesulfobacteriota bacterium | reverse complement strand
TTTTCAATTACAAAATCCTCAACGTAGCCATGCTACGCCTCCGGTTTTGTGCAATCAAATCGTACAAATCTAACCCAAATCAGAGCGCCTAAATGCAACACTTATTTCTTAACAGGCCCTTAGCCGGAGTTGGTAGTTGGTAGTTGAGAGTGGATAGTGGATAGTGGAGAGTTACAGTGTAGTTAGTTGTCTGCATACTCGGTGCAGTCCAGTTTGCTGCCATCTGTTGTGCAGGTGATGGTTCCCTGGTCCCTGGTGATACGCGTCTGAATGTGTTGCTTTTTCCAGAATGCAAGATTTGCCGGAGCAGGGTAATGTGCCTGTCCTGTTTTGCCGGCTGAAACGACAATAAGCGATGGATTGACAGCAGCAATAAACTGCTTGCTGTTTGAGGTCGCGCTTCCGTGGTGAGGTGCAAGCAGTACGTCGGCAGTCAGTTTCACCCGTTCCCTTATAAGTATGTTTTCACTTTTTCGGCTGATGTCTGCCGGAAAAAGAAATGTCCGCCTTCCCTGTGTATATTTCAGCACCAGACATGAATCATTTACAGAAGCATTCTGCTCAATGGGGAGCCCGTTCATTCCCATGATCACCAGTTGAAAATCCTTACCCCGGACAATGTCTTTGCCGGCATCGGCTACAACGATATCGACTCCCTGCTGTCTGGCCTGGTCAAGGATTTGTATATAGTTTCCTTCACTGCGCTGGTCACCATTGATATACAGTACTCTTGGTCGAAAATGAGTGAGCACAAAGTCCATGCCGTTGAAGTGATCACTGTGGGGATGAGTGATGATGGCCTGATCAACTCTCCAGATCCGCTGCTTCCACAGGTAAGGAGCAATGATGCGTTCCCCGACATTAAAACTGCTGCTTCTTGTGCCGCCTCCATCGATAAGGATTCGTGATCCATCAGGCAGGAGCAGGAAAGAGGTGGAGCCCTGGCCGACATCCAGGTAGGTTATATGACTGTTAACCGGCTTTTCCGGAAACCAGAGGCCCCAAGTGAAGTGGAGCACAAGCAGCAGTCCTCCCAATGCAGCAACTTTTACAATTTTGGCTGGCTGCGGCCAGAGACGCCAGACCAGGATCAGAAGTCCGTACAGGAAAATTTCCAATGTTGTCGGCGTGATGGTCCACAGCGAGGCAAAGGGAACGGCAGCGCCCAAGGCTGTACACTGTTGGCCAGCCGAGATACCCAGGCTGCCGATCTTGAGGAACACGTCAGCTGCCTGTGGAGCAATGAAGATCAGGGGAATGGCAACAAGCCCCCAGGGAAGAGCCCAGAAGCAGAGAAAAGGCTCCACAACCAGGTTCATAACCGGGCCTACCAACGAAAAGCGGTTAAAATAAAGCAGCATAAAGGGCAGGGTGCCCAGGGTTGCCGTAATTGAGACCAGCAGCGCTGTTTTTGCGTAGCCGGCAAGAGTTGCTGTTCTTCCCGGTTTTGGAGCATCAAGCCGGGCTGTACTGATGAGTTGCGGAAAAAACAGGGCCAGGGCAGTAACAGCAGCAAATGAGAGTTGAAAGGACACCGTGAACAGTGCCAGGGGACTCACACTCAGCATCACCAGAGCAGCCGCGGCTATGAGATGGAGCAGGCTGTGCTGCCTGCGAATAATTACAGCTGTCAGCAGGACAACCGCCATTATCAGCGCCCGCAGGACCGGTGTGTTCATGCCGGCAATAAATCCATAGCCAACAAGAATCGGCAGGGTACCGATCAACGCCAGGCTGGGCACATGGACATGCAACATCAGCCACTGGGAACGTTTCAGCAGCCAGTTGAGTGTTGATCCGATCATCAGGCCCAGCAATCCCATATGCAGGCCGGAGATAGCTAACAAATGCATTGTGCCGGTGGCCTTGAACTGTTCCAAAACCTGCTGCGAAACTCCTGCCCGACTGCCGACCAGCAAGGCCTGGTACAGTCCGGAGATATCATGGTCCAGGTGGCGTACAAGAAAAAGGGCGACCTTCTGCCTGACCTGTTCCGGCACATAACGCAGTTGTTGCAGGCCCGATTGTGTCTGGTCCCGGACCTGGATAATATGCTGCCTGTCCTTGATCCAGCCGCTGACATATACATTTTTGGCCGCCATATAACCTGTATAGTCAAACCTGCCAGGTGTTTTAAAGTTTGTTATTCTTGACACTTTTGCCAGGATCATCAAGGTTGTTCCCGGTTGCAGACTATCGGTCTTGCCACGCATGGACAACCGTACCCGGCCATGGACAGGCTGCCGGCTTGCATGGTCGCCATGAATCAGGATCTCCTGGACCTGAATTTCAAAGCGTGATTTATCACTGTATTGTTCAACCATGGTTGCCAGGGTGCCGACCAGGGTTACACTCCTTTGCTGGTTGAGTAGATTGTAGATGTGGCCGGGTGCCAGCGGTGCCTTGACATGGTGGACGGTATTGAGATAACCGACCAGAAAAAACAGGGGAAGAGCCAGCAGCAGGGCAGCTTTTTTTTGTTGAAAACATAGGATAATCGCAATCAGGACCAGCAGAAGGAGGACAATGACAGCTGCTGTTTCAGGCAGAACAGATGGTTGTCGGCGGCCGGTTACAGTACCCAGGATGCAGCAGATGGTGACCGGTATCAGGATGTTGTGGTCACACCACTGGACAAAAGGTCGTGTTCTGTCGGATAGAGAAAACATTGTGCTTCACTTCCGCAATAGCCGGTGTATTGCCTGCAGATGGTTGGCTACGCCGCCGCGGTGTTGTTCAACAAGTGTTCCGGCTGCCTCAGCCATGGCAGTGTGGACGTCATCAGATTTAAGAATAGCGGATGCGATAGTTGCAAGAGATGTGGCAGTGACGGTTTTCGCCCCGCCGCAGGCAACAAGATCATGGGCAATTTCATTGAAATCCTCCATATGGATGCCGAACAGAACCGGCACGCCGTACGCTGCCGGTTCAATGGGGTTATGCCCCCCCTGTGCAACAAGGCTGCCGCCGACAAAGGCCAGCTGGGCTATGCCATAACAGGAGGCAAGCTCACCAATGGTGTCCAGGATCAGTACCTTGCCGCCTGTGGCGCGGTTCGAACGTGTATGGGCTTTAATGCCGAACTGTCCGGCCAGTCTAACAAGTTCGTTGCCCCGGCTGATATCGCGAGGTGCCAGTATAAGGAAAAGGTTGTTGTCTTCAGCAAGCTCTGTAAAGGCCGAAAACAAAGAATCTTCTTCTCCGGGATGGGTTGATCCGCAAACCCAGATTGTCAGGTCTTCATCTATTGCAAGGGCTGCCCGGTCAATATCTTTACCGGTTTCATTTTTTGTGGCCATATCATACTTCAGGTTGCCAAGAGTGATCACCTTTTCAGAATCAATACCAAGGTCGATCATCTTGTCTGCATCCCCTGTCGTCTGCATGGAAAGAAGGGTGAAACAGCGGAACATGGGTCTGAAAAAAAACAGGAACCGGTTGTAGGATGCAAAGGATTTTTCCGATATGCGGCCATTGACCAGCATGGCAGGAATTTTTTGTGCTTTTAATTGCCATAACCAGTTAGGCCAGAAATCGGTTTCTACAAGAATAAACAGGTCCGGATTAATGGCAGCAATGTATCGCTTAACTGCAATCTCAAGATCAAAGGGATTGTAAAGAATAAGATCCGCGTGGGGAGCAATGAGGTTCTCGGCAACTTGCCTGCCACTGTGGGTTGCAACAGTAAAGACGATAATAGCAGAGTCCATGTCGTCCCGGATCGCCTTGACCATAGGTAGGGCGGATGTAACTTCACCAACGGACAGGGCATGGATCCAGATAACAGGTCCGGTCCCGGCCTTAACAGCAAGTGTTTTCTTGAGCCCAGCCGTTTTAAAGCCAAGCCGTTCCAGGGTTCGACCTCGATACTTTGCCCGACCCATGACCATAAGGCCAATCAAGGGCGAAAGGAGAAGTGCGAAAAAAGTAAGCAGAAAGTTGTAGACCAGGATCATAGGCGCATTATAGTCATGAGAAAGAGAATTGCCGATCTGAGTATCCCGCATTCCATATAACTTGTCAAACACCCCATGAATCGTAAGCGATCAGGAGCACCACATCTTTCCGTGCTCGGAGTCTCGTGCCTCGCTTACCTGCGTCTGCCTGCATAGAGGTCTATAGCGGACAGCCACGATCACGAAAATCTGCGGCACTCTTGAACGCTTACAGGATTGAAGTAATGAAACTAAACAGTTATAAACCCTGTGGTCGCTTACCATGAATCTTGTCCTCTTTGCAGAGCATGAATTGATTGCAGACCGGGTAATTCTGACCGATCGACGTGCAGAACATATCCGCACGATTCTTGG
>JAYEKB010000102.1:0-4330 GCA_034660835.1 Thermodesulfobacteriota bacterium | reverse complement strand
GCGACCGCACCTGCTTTGTCGCTGCAGGAGCAGGCATAGGCAACTATCGGAGTCTGCGCTTACCTGCCTACTCCTGCGCTCAGCGCATCTGCAGCCGCCTCGACTTGTGAAATATGCGGGTTAGCTGTACAATATACATCGCCACCACATTGTAGCATTATCCTTGTACATTTGAAATACAGGAACTGTAGAAAAAAACTTCTCTTGCCGAAAAAAGGAGTGTAGGGAAATCTATGAGATAAGGAAACATTGATAAAAGTCAGGATACTACGAACTTTGAATATTTGGTAAGTAATATTTTCTATTTTCTTTTGGATTCTCTTTGCACTCTTTGCAATAAGTACTATAATTAAAAATTAGGGTGCATGCAGTATCCTATTTCCTTTTTGGAGCTGTCCGGTTAATTTTCGGACTACTTCTTAACACCATATCAGGGAGGTTGATTATGGCCAGTGTGTATAAGATTATTGAGCTCGTTGGAACCAGCAAGAAATCATGGGAACAAGCGGCAGCAAATGCTGTGGAGACTTCGGGCAAGACCCTGAAGGACCTGCGTATTGCCGAAGTGACCAAGATGGATATGCAGATTGAGAAGGGAAAGGTTAAGGGCTTTCGGACAAGAATCTCAGTTTCTTTTAAAGTTAAGAGTAAGTAGTAACCAGGCACTCTTTGATGCAGTACTGCATCAGACAGGTGTCAGGTCAAGACATTTTTATGTACCGAAACTGGGGCTGTTTCTTCAGGAAGCATCCCCAGCTTTCTATGCAACATCGGTACACACCTCAGTTCAGGGCTTTTTTCACTGCAATACCGATCTGTTCCAGGGTGTATGGTTTGTGGATAAAGCCGCCTGCTCCAAGTTCCTGTGCTTTTCTAACTTCTTCGTTTTCTGAAAAACCGCTGGCAATAATAGCCTTTTGTCCAGGCTGTATTTTGGTGATCTGTTCATAGGTTTGGCGGCCATTTATTCCGGGGTCCATAATCATGTCAAGAATGACCAGATCCATGGATCGATTTCGGACAAAATCAATTGCCTCTTCACCACTGCTGACTGTTTCCACCTGGTAGCCCAGAATTAACAGCATCTGGGAGGCAAGACTGCGCTGCTGTTTTTCATCATCAACCACCAGGATCAATTCTCCGTTGCCGCGGAATTGTGCAAGCTCAACTGCTTCCTTCCTGTCACTTATTTCTTCCCTGGTAATGGGGAAGTAGAGTTCAAAACAAGTTTCCTGCCCGCTGCTGTTTACGGTAATGCCACCACCGTGGTCCTGCACCGTATTCCAGACAATGGCCAGGCCCAGCCCGGTACCGCTTCGCCCCAGGACTTTTTTTGTGTAAAACGGCTCAAAAATATGGTTGATGTCCTCTTTGGCAATACCTTTACCGGTATCTATAACACTGATAACCGCATATTCTCCGGTTTCCATATGTTGATTTTCCGCCACTGTTTTGTCAACATACCGGTTTCTCGTTTCAATCCGAATGGTCCCTGCCCCTGAAATGGCCTCGGCTGCATTAGTCAGCAGATTCATGAGACATTTTATAATGTGAACGGGTGAACAGGAGATATTTAAAAGGTCCGGGGCAAGGTCGGTCCTGATTCGTACATCCGGATACCGGGAAAGCATTTTCATGCCTTCAGGAGATGTCAGATACTGGGTGACAAGGAAGTTGAGAGAGCGTATCTCTCGCTGGCTGACAACTCCCCGGGCGACCGTCAGCAGGTCGGCAACCACTTCCGCCGCCCGCTGTCCCGACTCCTGGATGACCTGCAGCGGCTTTCTCAGCTCGCTGTCTTCCGAGAGTTGCATAAGCAGAAGATCCGGATAAGCAACAACACCGGAGAGAATATTGTTAAGGTCATGGGCTACACCGCCGGCCATCATGCCGATGGCCTCCATTTTCTGGGACTGGATGAGTTTTTCCTGGGTTTTTTTGAGTTCGGTAATATCAAAATAGGTCAGCATCCGCCAGCCGTCGGGCAGGACCACACACTGACACTGCAGGATCATGCCGTCCATGAATTCAAGTTCCCCCGGGAAAATCTCTCCCTGCCGTACCATAGCCTCGCGCTCATCCATATAGTGTTCAAATTCCTTATCCGGGACGTTAAAGACATTATTGTAGCGGTTGTACTCCATCAGTTCACGCATGTGTGGTTGTTCGGCAATGAAGGCCGCTGATATTCCCCATATTTCCCGGTAGGCTCGATTGACGACCCTGGCCTTAAGCTGATCATCCATAAAGAGTATGCCATAATCTATGGCATCCATTACGGCGCTGAATTCTCCAATGGTCTTTTTCAATTCCTTTTCCGTGCGGGTGCGGTCGGCTATTTCCTGACGGAGCTGCAGGTTGGTTCCGGATAATTTTTTGGTTCGTTCTGCAACAAGGCTGGTCAAATGTGTTTTATGGTGCTCCAGTTCCTTATAGATTGTATGAGAGCGGAAAAAGTAGATACCAAAGGAAAAAATAACAATAAAGGTGGCAGTGTTGATAGAACCGGAAAAAGGCGCGATTATTTTCCAGATGTGTTGCTGATCGGAAAAAATCAAACCTTGTTTAATCAGATGGCCAAAGGACCGGGAGACTGCAAAAAAGAGAAAGGCGAGGGTAAGCAGAAAGAGATAATTATAAAAGGTCCAGTCTGGTCGTGTCCTGAGCAGTTGTAAAGAACGGATAAAGCACAGGCCGGCAAGCAGCAGAATGGCAGTGGATCCCAGGATGTCGACCCAGATGATGGGCAGCCATGGCAGCGTCATTCGGCACGCTTCCAATTTTGTATGGCGAGAAAGAGCAGGAAAAAGGCCGGAACCAGGAGCAGGTGATCGAGTCTGGTGAGATAGAAGATCAGATCAAAGACACTGTCAGCCTGAAATGCGGTTACACGGCCACTGTGGATCACGAATTGTTCAGTCGCTACTCCCTCTCGCATCCAGTGTCCTGCAAAAGTAAGTGCATTCCACAAAATAATCAGCAAGAGAAATCCCTTGAATTCTAACCAGCCAGGGCCGGTCAGACGAGATTTTCGCATGCGAAGGAGAAGAAAAACCATTGCAAGGGTGAACAGGAAATGGCCGAGTTGATGTAAAACCAGACCCTCTGCTCCACCATGAGACTGAACCGCGTGTGCGCGGGACACAGGGAGAAATACTGATGCGGGCAAGCTGAACAGGAGCGCCGGAATAATACCGCCTGCTTTACGTTTATTTAGAAAAACCACTGTGTTCAACATTTAATCAGGCGCAATACCTGGTACTCTATTGGAATGGTTGGGGGAAAGAAGCAGATGGTTATGCTTTATCCCTCAAAGATTGCCCTTATTCTTGCCTGGATACTGTCGGCAGCCTCTCTTGAGGTGTCAAAGTTTTTGGGCTCCCGTATCGGGCGGCCAACAACAATGTAGTCGGCGCCGTTATAAAAAGCTTCTTCCACGTCTACTGTGCGTTTTTGGTCATCTGTGTTTTTTACCGGCCTGATGCCCGGGGTAACGATAATGAAACGCTCACCTACACCATCTCTGATGCCGGAAGCCTCAAGCCCGGAAGATATCACTCCGTCACATCCTATCTCAAGAGCCCTTTTTGCTCTTGATAGGACAACATTTCGTATATCTACCCTAAATCCCAGGTCTTCCATATCTGCCTGATCAAGACTTGTCAGCACGGTGACGGCTAAGATTTTGAGCCCGTTTTTCTCCTTAACGGCAGCCCGGAGAATGGCATCATTGCCGTGAACAGTGGCAAAGCTCACCCCGTACTTTGTGAGCTGTTGAACGGCTGCCCCCACGGTTTGCGGTACATCAAAGAATTTCAGGTCAACAAATACCTTCTTTCTTTTTTCTATAAGCCATTGCACAAGTTCAAAATATCCACCAGCCATAAACAGTTGCAATCCGATCTTGTAGAAGACTACGCTGTCGCCAAGCTGGTTAACAAGTTCTTTAGCTTTATTAGTACTGGAAACATCCAGTGCAAAGATGAGACGCTCGTGGCATGGGATGTCCTTGTTGGACAGGAGTTGCTTATTTTTCATGTTATCTGTCTGAAATTATGTATGTATCGTCTGCGGGTAAGCATGCTGCCTACGGATTCGTAATTATATGACATGCGGGAGAGGGTTGTCACGGAAAAACAGATTTTTGCTCGAATTGCGGAGTCTCAACCGATGGTTTGTATTTTTCTATGTTTTTATTGAGTGACCCTTAGCCCGCATATTTCACAAGTCGAGGCGGCTGCAGATGCGCTGAGCGCAGGAGTAGGCTATAGTTGCCTATGCCTGCTCCTGCAGCGACAAAGCAGGTGCGGTCGCATCGGCTTGCCTTCGG
>JAYEKB010000101.1:0-4337 GCA_034660835.1 Thermodesulfobacteriota bacterium | reverse complement strand
CAAGAAATTATTTTTCGCAATTAAAATCAGTAGGGTGGATAAGCGTTAGCGCATCCACCGGCAACAAGATTGGTGGATGCGCCTTCGGCTTATCCACCCTACATTTTCCGGTTTATCCGGGTTAGGGTTCTCCACTGGAAGTGGAAATTTTACATATTAATAATGATATTATTTGACCATGGTCAAAAAAACTCATGGAATATTTTGACTTCAGTAGAAAAAAGAGATAAATCATAGAACATGAAGGCAAGATATCTGCAAAAACAAGTCGTTCAGGATCTGAAGAAGAAAATGGTTTTTGTCAGTGGACCAAGACAGGTCGGTAAAACAACTCTGGCCAGGCACATCCTGAAAACAGAATCCTCATATCTCAACTGGGACATCCCTGCTCATAGGGAATCGATTTTACGCAGAGAACTTCCTCTGACAAAATTGTGGTGTTTTGATGAAATTCACAAGTACAGCTCCTGGCGGGATTTTCTCAAAGGTGTGTACGATGAATTTCATCAGGATCATCAGATCCTGGTCACCGGAAGTGCGCGTCTTGACATGCTGCGAAAATCAGGAGATTCACTCCAGGGCAGATATCACCATTTGCGCCTGCATCCCCTGTCGGTAGATGAACTGGGGATCACCAGTCAGCAGGATTTTCTGCAACTGCTCGAGCTCGGCGGCTTTCCGGAACCCTGGTTTTCAGGCTCCGCCATTGAGGCAAAACGGTGGTCAACCAATTACAGGTCGCTTCTTGTTAACCAGGAGAGTACCAGTATTGAAACGATTTCCGACCTCTCAAAACTTGAACTCCTGTCCCTGCGCCTGCCCGAACTCATCGGCTCCCCCTTGTCCATTAACGCTTTGCGCGAAGATTTGCAACTGGCCCATAAAACCGTGAGTCGCTGGCTTGATATCCTGGAAAATATTTATATGATATTCCGGCTGCCTCCTTTTGGTTCACCCCTGATCAGGGCTGTGAAAAAAGAACAGAAACATTACCATTTTGACTGGACCCTGGTGCCGGATATGGGGGCACGATTTGAGAATCTGGTTGCCTCCCATCTGCTGAAATGGGTTCACTTTAGAAGAGATGTTTACGGTGAAGAGATTGAACTTCGTTATTTCAGAGATACGGACAAAAGAGAAGTCGATTTCTGTGTAACCAAAGACCGGAAACCCAAGATATTTGTGGAATCCAAATGGTCAGAATGCCCGACCAGCCCCCATCTACATTATCTGAACAAAAAATTTTCAGAAGCTGAATATTACCAGGTTACAGCAATGGGAGACAGAAGATTCATGGACAAAAAGGGCATTGTCCACCTGCCGGCGGTTGATTTTTTACAACGGCTGGTGTGAATGAGCTTTTGGGGGAAATTGGGGGAAATTTGGTCTGTCCCCGATTTCCCGATTTCTCCAATTTCCTCCCTTGAAACTCAGGCAACCTTTCGAAGGGTAAAGTCTGCATTTATTTCAGTGTAGGGAACAAACAGTTTGCCTTCATCATTCTTTTCAACTATTCCGCTATCCAGCAAGGCATGCACATCATCCCACACTCTGCGCACATCTCGCTCCAGCAAACGCGCAAGGCCCCGTAAACTAATTTCTCCAGCGCCCTGAAGCTTCTCCACCAGTTCCCAACGCCTGGGGGTAAGTAGACGAAACAGGGCGGCGGGCGATTCAAACTCAAAAGTTTCCCCCTGATACTCTTCCGTGCTCCATGCCTTGAGAAAACGGCTGCGTACTTCCTGCATCGAATCTTCGGTATTTCGGCGTATCCTGATAGTTGCGTATCTCATATCCGCCTTCTTAGTTGTGAGACTTCATTTAAAAAATTATCAATCAACGTTTCCGGCGTGCTGAACTTGAACGGAAGTTCTTCATTTTCATGATGTCGATGATCTCCTTTGCCACGCTCATTATCATAGCCGATCAATCGTTTACCAACATATCCATAAAACAATCTATATTTGAAAGAGTGACTACTTCCGGGAACCGGTCGTGGAAGACGCCAGATAACCACTTCCATAATGGCACCATCATCAAAATCCTCCCTGTGCCGATAAAGAATTTCTGCTTTCATAAATAAATTTTACCACTCAGGCCAAGTGTTGTCAAGAATGTCAACATGGTGGAAAAATTGGGAGGCAGGTGATTCTTAAACAAACTGAAACTGCAA
The DNA here is from genome assembly GCA_034660835.1 of Thermodesulfobacteriota bacterium. GTDB lineage: Bacteria > Desulfobacterota > Desulfobulbia > Desulfobulbales > Desulfobulbaceae > Desulfobulbus_C. The sequence continues at coordinate 2,164 of JAYEKB010000101.1, read as the reverse complement.
CATATCCCCTTAAAAAAACATGGTCTGTCCCCGATTTGCCCCTACTGTTCTTTATTTTTCACTAAGTATGGTAGCTGAAAATTCCCGGCAACAACACCCGGCACAGTGATATCTTCATCAATTTCTTCCCAGCGCAATGCAAAACCATTAAGGCGCAACTCAACTTTAGCAAGTTGATCATTTGTGGCACTTGAAAGCAACTTGAAACGATCAGCAGGGAAACCAATAATACGACCATCCGTCAACTCAACAAAAATCAAGCGCTTCTCTGTCCACACCCGAATGGCAGCAGGCTCAACTCTGTCATTTTTGATTGCTGTGGAACCCAAAATATTCCTCCTGTAAGACTATTTGATGTTGAAAAATCAATTTTTCAATTTTACGGATAATCTTTGGGGAAATCCCTCTGTTGCGGGAAAGTTGTACAGGATCAAGCCAGAACTTACATTCTCCGTCAGGAGTAGCCACATGGATGTGAGGTGGCTCTTCACCCTCATCAGAATAGAAATGGAATCGAAATGAACCGATCCGTAAAACAGTTGGCATAATTATTCACACACTCTTTACTAACATGGAACAATAAAATTACAATACATGCTGTAAGCTACGCTCTCTAATATACCTTACCACAAAACAATACGACAGATGTAATAATTTGCGTGACGGGTTGATATTGCGGAAAACGGGGCCTGGTACCTTTTTCTTCTATTTCCCTGCAGATCTTCCTGCCAGCCAGCCGGTGGAAAAGGCGGCCTGCAGGTTGTAGCCGCCCGTGTCGGCCTGCAGGTCAAGCAGTTCACCGGCCAGGTAGAGACCGGGACAGAGTTGTGATTCCATGGTGCGGGGATTGACCTGGCGCAAATCCACCCCGCCCGCAGTAACAATGGCCTCCTTAAACCCCCGGTAGCCGGTGACCTCAAAGGAAATATTCTTTAACCAGTGACGCAGCCGTTTACGCTCTGGTGCCCGTACTTCTCCGGCAAGTCGATCCGGCTGGATATCGGTTTCATTCAGGCAGACCGGCACCATCTCCCGTGGCATCAAACCCCGCAGTACAGAGCTCATTTGCTCATTGCTCCGCTTTGAAAAATCACGCAGCAACCGGGCATCTAACTTGTGTGTATCAAGGGCTGGTTTAAGATCAAGCACCAGGGTCACCTTTCTGCCAGCCTGCAGCGCATCAACGATCATACTGCTCAGGCTTAGGGTGACCGGTCCGGACAGACCGTATTTCATAAAGAGCAACTCGCCGAAACCGTCCTGTTTTTTCCTGTTATCGATAAAGAGCTGTACCCCCACATTGCGCAGGTGCAGTCCGTTCAGCCTGTTGGCCAAATCACCAGCCGTTTCAACTGGAACCAGGGCAGGCCGGATGGGAACAATGGTATGGCCTGCGGATTCAGCAAGCATATAGCCATCACCCGTGGAACCGGTGGCAGGATACGAGGCTCCGCCGGTGGCCAGAATCACGGCCTTGCCATAAATCGGATTACCATTGCAGATGACACCCCGGAGTTGATCATCTTCCAACAACAGCCTTTCCACCCGTGAATCAGGCCGGATGGACACCGGCAGCCGGGACAACCACTGGAGAAAAGCCTTGAGTACGTCCGGTGCCTTGCCGCTTGCAGGAAATACCCGGCCGCCCCGTTCTTTAACCAGTTCCAGACCATGTTCTTCAAAAAACCGGATCAGCTCAAGACTGAAAAAACGGTTAAATGGTTGGCGCAGAAAGCGGCCATTCCTGCCGAAATGAGAAATAAATTCAGGTAACTCAGCGATATTGGTTACATTGCAACGACCCTTGCCGGAAATACAAATCTTGCGTCCCGGCCGTTTCATCTTTTCAAGCAGCACCACATCCGCCCCGGCCTCGGCAGCCTGTCCGGCAGCCATCAATCCGGCAGCACCAGCACCGATTACAAGCACTCTTTTGTTCATGTTCACAGAAGCGGCACCGACAGTTGATCAGTCTTGGGAGTATGGACAACAAAAACCGGATTACGACAGTTATGGACAACCGCGTTGGCCAGCGAACCGAAAAATTTACGCCGGATGCCTGTCCGTCGGGTTGCAGCCATGATGATCAGGTCATGGTAATGGGCCTCCTCGAGGATAGATTCCAGTCGTGATTCCGCTGCTTCGACAGTACACCTGGTCTCGG
>JAYEKB010000100.1:0-4366 GCA_034660835.1 Thermodesulfobacteriota bacterium | reverse complement strand
GGGACAGGCGCGGGTACAGGTGCTGGTGCGGGTTGTGGTCGAGGTATGGGAGGCGGCGGCAGAGGTGGTGGAGGCGGTGGCAGGGGCCTTGGTTGTGGCCGGGGTCAGGGCCAGGGCGGGAGGAATAGACAGTGAGTGCTGATCTGCGCCCGGAAATAATTGCAGCCTTTCATGATACCCCGTTCTCAACTCCGGTTATCGGTGTTACCGGGGGCAAGGGCGGGGTCGGCAAGACAACGGTTGCCGTCAATCTGGCAGCGGCGGTTGCCGCCAGGGGAAAGAAAGTAGCTCTGGTTGATGCTGATGTTGATGCTCCTAATGCTGCTCTATTGTTGGGACTTTCCCTTGATAATTCTGTCGATGTCCCTGTTACCAAACCTGTATTTGACTTTGATAAATGCAACGACTGTCAACTCTGTGTTAGTGCCTGTCGCCTGAACAGCCTGTTTCGACCAAAGGAAAAAACAATCATGCTCATGGGTGAGTGCAACGGTTGTGAGGCCTGTTTTCTGGTCTGCCCAACAGAAGCAATCAGCCGTGGACAGCGCTCAGTTGGTACAACCTACAGGAGCAACAGCGGTATGTTAACGCTGTATACCGGAGCACTCCATCCAGGACTTGAGGAAAGCGCCCTGGTGGTAACAGCGGTTAAAAAAAGAGTGTTTGGTGAAGCTGATCAGTTTGACCTGATCCTGGTTGACACTTCGCCCGGTACGCACTGCAATGTTATTGATGCGCTCAAAGGATCGACCCATGTTCTGGCAGTTACAGAACCTACGCCCCTGGGAGCACATGATCTTGATCTGATGCTGTCGCTGATGGATATGTTTAAGGTCAGCACGAGTGTATTTATAAATCGGGCAGATCTTCCGGGCAGGATGAATGAGATCCAGGACGTTGCAGCGGCCCATGAAGCACAGGTCGAAACCGGCTTGAAACTGGACAACGAACTGCTGACAAGTTATGTGAACGGGATACCCGTGGTGGAAGCTTATCCTGATTCCCAGGCGGCAAAGACTTTTATGGCCTTAGCCGATAACCTCATTGCGGAGTACCTGCCATGAAAGAGATAGTTATTTTAAGCGGTAAGGGGGGAGTGGGTAAGTCATCGCTCACCGCTGCTGTCGGGCACCTGCTTGCTGAAAAGTATACAATAGTCTTAGCTGATACGGATGTTGATGCTCCCAACCTGGATCTTGTGCTTGGTGCGGAACTCGAGAGCAGCAACGGTATTACAGCATCCGATAAGGCTTTTATTGATTATGATCTCTGCAGTCGCTGCATGGAGTGCGTGGATGTCTGCAGGTTTTCTTCGATTATTGGTGAAGATGAACCGGTAATTGTCAGTTATTCATGTGAAGGATGTGGGGCCTGTTCCCTGATTTGTCCGTTAGAGGCTATTTTCATTCAACCGGTGCAGAACGGAAAACTCAATATTTTAAATTCCGGATCCATCAGGGTTGTTGCCGGAGAACTTGGAATCGGGGAATCCAGTTCCGGTCGTCTGGTAGATGTCGTCAAGCGGCGGGCCAGGGAAGAGGCAGAACTGACCGGCAGTGATCTGCTGCTGACCGACGGACCTCCGGGCATCGGTTGCCCTGTTATTGCCTCCCTGAAAGGTGCTGATTATGCCATTCTGGTCACAGAACCTACGCCGTCAGCGCTCAGTGACCTTAAACGAGTTGTTGAAGTCTGTCGTGTTTTTAAGGTGGAGGCCGGTGTAGTGCTGAACAGGGCCGATATGCATGAGAAATCAAAAAGAGTTGTCCTTTCATATCTCAGGGAGAATGATCTGGATTTACTCGTCGAAATACCCTATGATCCGCTGTTGCCCGAGGCACTTTCCCAGGGCGAACTGGCGGTCAACAAGTTCCCCGAAGCTCCGTCATCGGTTGCGATTAAGGAGTTGAGTAAAACAATCGACACTAAAATTTCAGAGAATTCAAAAATTCGTTGACATCATAAGTTTTGGGAGTATCTTGCCGCATATGTAAGTTTTGTTGTAGCCCCACTTTATTTACGGGCTGGTTAAGGCCCAAATCACAAGGAGAATGACATGTTTGAGGTAACGGTAGATAAAGACAAATGTACTGGTTGTGGAGAGTGTGTTGACAATTGTCCGGCCGCGGTACTTGAGCTGGTAGATGAAAAATCTGAGCCGGTTGAAATGGATGAATGTCTGGGGTGTGAAACCTGTGTAGAGGTTTGTGAGGAGGGCGCTATTACTGTTGCTGAAGTTTAAGAGTAATTGTAATTGGGCAAGGGAGACCGTGGTTTGGCTCTGTTGCCCGTGGTGTCGCTTGCATATTACACCTCTTGTAGTTATGATTTGGCTGCCTGCAGAATAAAAGGGTAGCTTTTCTACAAGAAAATATCAGAGACGGCTGCATTACTTCCTTTCGAGTATGCAGCCGTTTTTTTATCCTCTTGATAGTTCATTAAGTCACCATTAGCTCGTCTTCCCTTTTTTGATGACGAGATTTGTCTATTTGAATGACAGCAAAGCCTCTCATGCCCCTTGAAATTTACAGGGTTCTGGAAAAAACTAACTGCGGACGTTGTCAACTTCCATCCTGTCTTGCTTTTGCGGCGGCAGTGGTTGCCGGGAGCAAAAAACTCAAGGATTGCCCGCAGCTTGATAAGCAGACGTGTGAGCAGTTAACCGGTTCACTCAAAACCAGGGCGGAAATGGAACCGAACCGGGCCGAGTTCATAGACCGGCTTGAAGAAAAGATTGCCGGACTCGATCTTGCGCGTATTGCGCCGGTTATCGGAGCCGTCTACAAAGACGACAGGCTAATTATCAACTCCCTGGGCAAGGATTTTAAGATTGACCAGCAGGGGAGGCTGTCTTCAGAGTGCCATATTATTCCCTGGGTCAAGGCGCCGCTGCTCTCCTACATTACCAACCCGGAGCACCAGGATATTACCGGCACCTGGTCTACTTTTCGTGAACTGCAGGGCGGCATGGAGTGGCAGAATCTGTTTACCAGCCGTTGCGAGCAGGTACTCAAAGAGATTGCCGATGAACATCCGGATCTGCTAACGGATTTAGTTGATCTGTTCATGGGCGTAACCACTGAAGGGTTCCAAGCCGATATCGCTCTGATCCTGCATCCGCTGCCCCATTTTCCTCTGCTCATCTGCTACCAGGCTCCTGATGATGATCTGGAATCTGAATTGACAATATTTTTTGATGCCTGTTGCGGCGTAAATCTTCATATCAAGTCTATTTTTACTCTTTGTGCGGGCCTGGTCCAGATGTTTGACAAGATAGCCAAAATGCATAGCTGAAAGGTAAGGCATCAGGGGCACCCCATCTTCACGAGATTCCTTCTGTCCGCATAGAAGAGCTATAGCGAACAGAAGGAATCTCGCAAATCTGAGGCACCCCTGATGCCTTACAATTCTGAGGTATATAAAACTGCATAGTTGCAAACCCTGTGATCGGTTACGCTGAAAGGCTTAGATTCTTAATCATGGTGCAAGTCTCCGCCGGTGATGATGCGGCTGCTGACAGGTTTGACAGAATTGCAACTCTTTTCTATAGTGTTTTGGTTAACCCGATGTAGACTATTTTTTGCATATTATAACGGAGTTAAGGGATATGAACATACCAAAAACAGTGCTGGTCACAGGTGGCTGTGGCTTTATCGGTGTTAATTTTATTCGTCTGCTGTTGGAAACACGTGAAGACTGGCGTGTTATCAACCTGGATAAACTGACCTATGCCGGTAACCTGCAGAGCCTGCAGGATGTGAGAGACAATCCTGGCTATCATTTTGTAAAAGGTGATATCTGTGATGGTGGATTGGTTGAGGATTTGTTTGCGCAACACCAGATTGATACCGTGGTCCATTTTGCAGCAGAGTCGCATGTGGATCGTTCAATCACCGGACCTGCCGAGTTTATCCAGACCAACATTTTCGGCACTTTTACCCTGCTTGAGGCAGCCAGGAAACAGTGGTTGCAAAATGATACAGACTCCGGTCATTGCCGTTTTCTGCATGTTAGTACTGACGAGGTATACGGTTCTTTAGGGGAAACCGGTTTTTTTACCGAGCAAACCTGTTACGATCCCCGTTCTCCCTATTCAGCTTCTAAGGCCTCATCCGATCATCTGGTGCGGGCATATTTTCACACCTACGGCCTGCCCATTCTGATTACAAACTGTTCCAATAATTACGGTCCATACCAGTTTCCGGAAAAGCTGATCCCCCTGGTACTGAACAACGCCCTGCAGGGAAAAGAGCTGCCTGTGTACGGTGACGGCGGCAACGTACGAGACTGGCTGTACGTACGGGATCATTGCGAGGCGATTGTCCGGGTGGTAGAGCAGGGGAGCATCGGCGGGGCCTATAATATC
>JAYEKB010000099.1:0-16687 GCA_034660835.1 Thermodesulfobacteriota bacterium | reverse complement strand
CCAAATCCCATAATAAGAACCCGGCCAAGCACGGCAAAAGCGGCAGCTTTTGGAGCAACCGCCATAAAGGCGGTAATAGATGACGGTGCACCCTCATAAACATCGGGAGTCCACATGTGGAAAGGCGCTGCTGCAATTTTAAAACAAAAGGCTACCAGCACCAGACCAAGTCCCATCAAAAAAGCATGGTTGCTGATAAGATTTAAGGACACCACCCTTTCAGACAAAACGATTAAATCGGTGGTGCCGGTGAGTCCGTATATCAGAGAAATGCCGTAGAGCAGAATTCCGGATGAAAAAGCACCTGTTAAAAAATACTTCAGGGCGGCCTCATTGGAACGGCTGTCCTGTTTCAGTAAACCAACCAGGCAATACATGCTCAGTGCCATAAGTTCCAGCCCCAGGTAGATAACGATCAAATCACCACCCGAAACCATAGCCATCATTCCCACAGTGGAAAAGATAATCAGGCTGTAATATTCACCTTGATGGAGCTTTTCAAGCTTCAGGTAATATTCCGAAAGCAGGACTGTGAACAGGACGCCGATCAGGCATACCGTTTTCAAAAAGAAACTGTACCCGTCCACAATATACATGTTGCCAAACGCTGTCCCTCTTGTGGTACTGAACAACACGAGCAGGGCAACCACAGTACCCCCGGCAGTCAGCCAGGGAAGAACATTGCGGTTTTTGGAAAAGAGATCCACCCCGATTAACAGTATCCCCAAAGCCAGGAGCACCAGTTCCGCTCCCATACAAGAGAGAGAGGACAGAGAAAAAGGTGAAATTGTATTCATCATGTAATTACCTCGTAACGTACCGATCACAGGGTTCATAACTATGCTTTACTACTTGGCTCACAACTGTAAGCCGTCAGGGGTGCCTCATATTTGTTCAGTTGCTTCTTATCGCTATAGTCCCCCTATGCGGACAGAAGCAACTGGGCAAAGATGGGGTGCCCCTGATGGCTTACCTCGTAACCATCCATACTAAGACAACAAAAGCGCCACCGGCCATAAAGGATAAATAGCGTGCTACCTGACCGTTCTGCACCCAACTTAATTTTTTGGAAAAGAAGCCGAAAATCCGGGCCGTACCATCTACAACACCATCAATACCATGCCAGTCAAACCAGGACCAGAAGCGGGATATCTTCATGAGCGGTATCATCCCTGCCACCCGGTACAATTCACTCCAGGCAGTATCAAATGCCTGGATCGGATTTCTGGCAATCCACATGAACTGTTTGCTGCCCTTGCGATAGAACCAGTCCATATCGAGACTGATGACCACTTCCGGTTCCAGTTTTTTAACAAACAGGAAGAAACCCAGCGCTGTAAACAGCAGGATCTGCATGGATTCGGAAAGATGATAGGCCGTATACGGATGATAGTGAACCGGGTACGGCAGCAGGTTATAGAGAAAAGGAGTATAGCAGCCGATAAAAATACAGAAAAAAGCGGCCACGGCCATGGCAATCTGCATATTCACCGGCGGATCAGCGGCTTTCTCCCAGGTTTCCTCACTGCAGTTATTTTTGCCGAACCAGATAAAGTAGGGCACCTTGAGGCCGGTATGGAGAAATGTTCCGGCAGAAGCCAGAGTGAGCAGGAAAGCAGCCCACATGAGATGCTCTTCAAAACCTGCGGCCACGATCATGGATTTGGAGACAAAACCGGAAAACAGAGGAAAGGCCGAGATGGAAAGACCTCCAATGAGCGTTAAGACAAATGTCTTTGGCATTTTTGTATACAGGCCGCCGAGATTACTGAATTTACTCGTACCCGTCATAAACAGTACCGAACCGCAGCCCATGAACAGCAACCCTTTATAGAGAATATGGGCAAAAGCATGGGCGCAGGTACCGTTAATAGCCATTTCAGTGCCAATACCGACACCAGCCACCATATAGCCGACCTGGCTGATAATGTGGTAGGCGAGAAGACGCCGGGCATCATTTTCAAGAACCGCATACACGACACCATAGAGTGCCATAATAACGCCAAGAGGGATGAGGATATCCATGCCGGCAAAACCACGGGCCAGGGCATAGATAGCTGTTTTAGTGGTAAAGGCACACATGAATACGGAGCCGGCTACCGTAGCCTCACCGTATGCATCAGGCAGCCAGGCGTGTAACGGCGGCACGGCGGCATTTAAGATAAAGCCGATCATAATGAGATAGGTATAGAGAGAAGGAGAATCAACTCCGATCGGGCCGAATGATATATCGCCTCCGGTGGCCTGATACCGCAAAATTATACCGGCCAGCAGTACCAGTCCGCCAAAGGTATGCACCAGCAGGTAGCGAAAACCGGTGGGCAGGGATTGTTTTCTGCCGCGGAACCAGACCAGGAACACCGAAGCAAAAGCCATCAGTTCCCAGAAAAGGAAAAGAACAAGATAATCGCCGCAGTAAATGGCCCCAAGCGAACCGGCAACATAGAGCCAGGCCACGAAAATCTCTTTAATCCCCTTTGTATTCATGCCGTAGAGTGTGCCGATCATACACATCAAGGTCATAATAAAGCCAAAAACATGGCTTAACCTGTCAACCCGGCCAAAGGTGAGCGACCAGTCCATAAACTGCATGACACCGAAGGTGCCCTTATCCATCATTAATACATCGATAAAGGCAAGGAGAGGTACCAGGATAAAATAACAGTTTCGAACGATCCTGGATCCCCGCACCAATGGCAGCAACAAGGCGCCTATGATCAGAATCGCAGCTGGATGAATCCAAAAATCAATCATCGTAATAGTCCTCGCGGGTCATGATGCCAAGGTGGCCATACCACTTGGAAAGAAAAATAATTAAGGTGCAGGAGACAAAGCCGAAAATGGACCACCAACCAGGAATATAGTGTTCAACCCAGGTATGGGCATGGTGTTTTCCTCCGGTGAAGCCGAGAATTATATCGATAATCACAAGAAGGACAAGCACCCCGTAACTGAGCCGGATGGTCATCTGCATTCGGTTTCGAAAAAAATCAATAAATTGTACTATCATTTGCTCACCAGATTAACAAAGGTCATCATAAAATCAGGCCAGATACCTATAATTACAGAAATAACTGCGGCAATCATCAAAGGAATGACCATGGACAACGGTGCCTCCTTAATTCCCTCGTAAGGTTCACCTTCGGGCCGCTTACCCAGAAAGGCCTTATAGGTAACAGGAGCAAAGTAGGCCGCATTAAGCAATGTACTGGACAGCAGAACAAGCAGGATAGCAATGGAGTGCGCAGGCATTTCCATGGCACCCACCAGCAGTTTCCACTTGGTAACAAAACCGGCAACCGGAGGCGCTCCAATCATGGAGAGCGAGGCAATACCGAAAGCGGTAAAGGTCCAGGGCATCGTCTTGCCGAGACCAGACATTTCTGAAATATTTTTTTTGTGGGTGGCCACGTAAATAGCACCGGCACAAAAGAAGAGAGTGATTTTTGAGAAGGCGTGGTTGGCAATGTGTACCAGACCTCCATCAATCCCGCTGGGGGTCAGCATTGCTACGCCCAGTATAATATAGGAGAGCTGGCTTACTGTGGAATAGGCAAGCCGCGCTTTGAGATTATCCTTGGTAAGCGCAATTATCGAAGCCATGAGAATGGTAAAGGAGGCAAGGTAGAGCGTTGCTGTTCCAAGGCCCAGCGCGCCCATCTGATCGGTGCCGAATACATAGAGCATTACCCGGGTAGTGGAGAAGACTCCCACTTTTACTACGGCTACGGCATGAAGCAGGGCACTGACCGGAGTCGGGGCTACCATGGCTCCGGGCAGCCAGTTGTGCACCGGCATTATGCCATTTTTTGCAAAACCGATGATACAGCAGATATAGAGGATGATCACCAGTCCACTGCTTACGTCGGCAGGGAAAATACCTGAGTGAATATTATCAGCAAAATCCAGGCTGCCGGTAAGCACATAGATGAGAATCATTGCCGGCAACAGCAGTCCCTTGGCTGTGGTGGTCAGGTAGACGATGTACTTACGCGCCCCTGAATATCCTTCCTCGTCCTGGTGGTGGGCAACCAGCGGATAGGTACAGATGGAAACAACCTCGTAGAAAAGGTAGAGGGTAAAAAGATTATCTGCAAAGGCGACTCCTATGGCTCCAAAAAGAGACAACGCGAAACAGGTATTAAAGCGTGTCTGCGCATGTTCCTCCAAACTCCGCATATACCCCATGGAATAAAATGCCGTCACAATCCAGAGGAACGAAGCAACAAAGGCAAATATCATGGAAAAGGCATCGGCCCGAAAAGTAAGAGATAATCCGGGCAGGATGTCAAATACCTGATATTTAAATACATTACCGGCCATTACTTCGGGAACCATAGAACCAATGACAGCGAACATGCAGGCTGCCGCAGCTACGGACCAGGACTCACGTATATTTGGATTCCTGCCGGAAAGGCTCACCAGAACAGCACCGGTTAAGGCACACAACATTGCTATCAAAGGTTTGCTTGATATAATGACTTCCATATCTCTAATTCCTTATCTCTAATTCCTTATCATTTTCATTTAAGGCAGAATTACCTGCGCCATGGATGCGGCACCGCTCTGAATTCCATTGACCTGTTCAAGGAGATTGGCCACGCTGGCATGCATAACATTAAGAAACGGTTTGGGCCCAAAACCTATCCAGAAGACAAGAATCAACAACGGCGCCAAGGTAATGATTTCCCTGGCATTCAAATCCGACAAGCCGGTATGTGTCGGATTGTTCGTCCCCCCCCATATTAATTTTTGCAGCATACGCAGCATATAGGCGGCTGCCAGGATTGCCCCGGGAATGGCACAGGCGGCTATCAGTTTTGTATCAGCAAAAGCACCTGCAAGAATCATAAACTCGCCGATAAAACTATTTGTTCCGGGAAATGCCAGGGACGAGAGTGAGAAAAAGGTCAGGAAAGTCACATACACAGGCATGTACTTGCCAATCCCGGCATTTAATGCAAGCTCCCTGGTATGGGTCCGTTCGTAAATCATCCCCACACAGAGAAACAGGGCACCGGTGGTAATACCATGATTGATCATTTGCAGGATTGCCCCTTCCATGCCAATGGTATTGAAGACAAAAATTCCCAGGGTGACAAAGCCCATGTGGCCCACACTGGAATAGGCAATCAATTTTTTCATATCGCTCTGGGCGAGCGCCGTAAAACCACCGTACAGGATGCCGGCGACTGACAACCATAAGAGAAAAGGTGCAAAAGTAACGCTGGCTTCAGGGGTAATAGGCATGCAGAACCGCAGGAAACCATAGGTTCCCATTTTCAGGAGTACACTTGCCAGAATCACGCTTCCGGCAGTAGGGGCCTGTACATGGGCTGCAGGCAACCATGTATGGAACGGAAACATGGGAACCTTGATGGCAAAAGCAAGGAAAAAGGCGATAAATACCCACATCTGGAAGGTTGAAGAATAATCCTGCCCCATCATGAGCGGGATACTGAAGGTATGAGGATCCGTATTAAAATAGAGCGCAATGATTGCCACCAGCATCATCACCGAACCAGCCAGGGTGTAGAGAAAAAACTTGATTGAGGCATAAATCTTGCGATCTCCCCCCCAGATGCCGATAAGAAGAAACATGGGAATGAGAGTTGCTTCCCAGACGACATAGAAAAAAACAAAATCCAGGGCCATGAACACGCCAAGCATGGACGCTTCAATGAGCAGAAGCAGGAACAAAAACGTTCTTACCCTGGTTTTAATGTAGTTCCAGGAACAGAGTACACAAAGCGGCATCAGCAAGGTCGTCATCAGGACAAGCAGCAGACTGATGCCGTCTATCCCAAGGGTATAATTAACATTCAGGGCTGGAATCCAGGCATGATGCTCAGCAAACTGGTATTTATGGGTGGTTGGATCAAACTTGAAATACAGAGGCAGGGAAACAACCGCCGTCAGGATGGTCACGCCCAAAGTCCAATATTTCTGACGCTCTTCTTCCGAAATGACAAATAAGACAAAGCCCCCTGCCAGCGGCAGAAGCATCAGGATACTCAGGATGCCTGGCCCGTAGTCATTCATTATCAAAAAATCCATCGTTTATCCTATCCTTTCAGTTCATTTATTTCGTCTGAATAGACGGTTTGCCGGTTACGGTACAGAGCCACGACAATTCCCAGGCCGATGGCTGCCTCTGAGGCAGCAACGGCAATGATAAAAAATGTAAAGACCTGACCGCGCAGATCAGTCAGATAATGGCTGAAAGCAACGAAGTTCAGATTTGCAGCATTCAACATAAGTTCAATGCAGAGAAACATGATAATCACATTACGACGGGTCAAAAAACCATACATACCTATGCAGAAAAGTATGGCGCTCAATGTCAAATACCAGGATACCGGAATCATTTCCGCTCCTCCTCTGTCAATGGTCCTGATCTCTCCTGCCGGTCCGCAACCGCCCCCTGTCCTTCCTGCTTAGCCAGAAGAATACCGCCGATTACTGCTACCAGCAGAACAAGAGCGACTATCTCAAACGGCAGGATATATGATGTAAATATTTCCGTACCCAGAGCCTTGGTATGTGTTACCTCGCGGATAGCATCTATGGTCCATTTTCCGTGTGTTCCCAAGATAAAAGACCGGCTACCCACCATCAACATCACAAAAACAAGAAAGGAGATACCAATGGAAATATTATGGTTTGCAACAAAACGCTCTATGTTGATTTCCTGCCTGAGATTGACGAGGAAGACCACAAACAGATACAAAACGAGAATGGCACCGGCATAGACGATAATCTGGACTGCAGCCAGGAATTCCGCGTTTAACAACAGGTATAATCCGGCCATATGAAAGAAGAGCACCAGAACAGCCAGCACACTGTGAACGGGGTTTCGAAACCGCACTGCAAGCAGAGCAGTGGTGATTATTACCAGGGCGCAGTAAAGAAAGATGAATTTAGCCAACATGTTTATTCTCCTGTCCTCTGTCTTCTGGTTTCTGACTTCTGATACCTATAAACTGATTTTCAATACGCCAGTCATCAGGGACAGGCAGTAGTCTTGAGGCAGCGGTCAACTCTGAATCAGGAAGCCCTCGCGGGCGCCAGAACGGATTAACATAAGTTTCCTGGTCATATCCACTGGTCCTCATAAAATCATCCCAATTGGACAGCAGTTTTTCCTTGTCAAAAAAGATTGATTCCCGGTCATAGGCGGCATACTCAAAGACGTCCGTCATGGTGATGGCGTTGACAGGACAAACTTCGACGCAATAGCCGCAGTACACGCAGCGGAGAGCTTCAATATCAAAACTGTCCATTATCCTGGGGCTGTGATCATCATCCTGGTGGTACCTGATACTGATACACCTCGAAGGACAGACCTGGGCACAACGCATACAGGCAACACATTTTGACGTGCCGCTTTCTGAATCGCGAACCAGGGCGTGCTGACCACGAAAACCAGGATAAAAGGTCGGTTTTTCTTTTGGGTACTGCCTGGTAATCGGCCGGGAAAACAGTTTCCGCAGGGTGAGAGCCAGCCCCTGGAAAATCTCCAGAAAAACGATGGTTTCCAGCCAGTCTCTTTTAGGTTTGTATTGTATTATCATATCAATCCGTCCGGGTTTTCTCTTGGCGAGTTCCTAATTTACGATGGCCTTGACCAGTCCGGTAACAAAAATATTACCAAGCGTCAGCGGTATCAGAAGTTTCCAGCCAATCGCCATCAACTGGTCATACCGGTAGCGTGGAATTGTTGCCCTGATCCAGATAAAGATGAACATTATCAGATAAATCTTTAAGATGAACCATATAGGCGGAAAAAAGGAGACTGCAAAGGGTCCGTTCCAACCCCCGAGAAAGCAGACAACACCGATTGAAGCCATTACAAACATGCCGATATATTCAGCCATGAAGAACATGGCATAACGCATGCCGCTGTATTCGGTGCAATATCCGGAAACGAGCTCTGTTTCCGCCTCAGGAAGATCAAACGGGACCCGGTTGGTTTCCGCCAGCATGGCAACAAAAAAGACGAAAAATGCCACAGGTTGACTGAAAATATACATGCCGAAAAAAGAGGTCCCCTGGGATTCCACAATCTCTGTCAGGTTCAGAGTACCGGACAGCATCATGACTCCGACCAGGCTCAGCCCCAGGGAGATTTCATAACTGATGACCTGTGCCATGGATCGTAAGCCGCCCAACAGGGTAAATTTTGAATTTGATGCCCAACCGGCGAGAATAATTCCGTAACTGGCCAGTGAACTCATGGCAAAGATGAAAAGAAGTCCAATATTGATATCAGACAGAGCCCATCCTTTGGCAAACGGAAGAACAGCAAGCGACACCATCATTGCGACAAGGCAGATAATAGGGGCTGCCAGGAAGAGGGGTTTATCAGCCTGTTCCGGGACGATATCCTCTTTGAAAAAACTCTTGATGCCATCTGCGATAGGCTGCAGAAGTCCATGCCAGCCGACAATCATTGGTCCCATGCGAACCTGCATATGACCAATGATCTTTCTTTCAAAATACGTTGCATAGGCGACATGCAGCAATACAATAGCCACAAGGACTGCAATCTGAATTAACAATATGAGGATTTGCATTTACGTTTCCTGTCTAATGAAAGTCATCTGTCACACTCACCCAATACCACATCCATGGTGCCGATAATGGCTATCAAATCAGCCACCATGGTTCCTTTTGCCATTGTCTTAAGGGCACTGATATGGATAAAGGAAGGTGAACGAATATGCATACGGTAGGGACTGCCGTTGCCATCACTGATAAAATAAAAACCGAGTTCTCCTTTGGGCGCCTCTGTAGGCACATAGATATCGCCTTCCATAAAGGTCTGCCGATCCTCGATCAGTTTGATCAAACCCTGACGTGCCGGAGCATCCACTTCCACTTTTCGCCCCGGCTTAACCGGCATGACCAGATCCGGTGCATCATCACCGACAATAGGACCCGGTGGCATCTGTTCAATACACTGGCGGATAATATTATTTGATTGACGCAACTCCTCCATGCGGCATCGGTATCTGGCGTAGGTATCACCGGTCTCACCCAGAGGAACTTCAAAGTCCACCAGATCATAGGCTGCATAAGGAAAGTGCTTGCGAATATCATAGTCAACACCGGAACCGCGAAGGCTTGGACCGGTGATGCAGAGACTGACCGCATCTTCAGCAGATAGTGTGCCGACATCAACCGTACGCTTTAACCAGATACGGTTGGTATCGATAAGGGTTTCATATTCTTCAATATTGGCTGGAAATTCATCAACAAAACGTTCAAGCTTCATCATGATGGAGTGAGTCACATCCTGCCGTACTCCACCCAACCTGGTATAGGTCGGAGTCAGCCTGGCACCGCACAACTCGGCAAACAGCTCAAGCAGTACTTCCCGTTCCCGGAAGCAGTACAGGAAAACCGTCATGGCCCCGATATCGAGTGCATGGCAGGCCAGTCCCAGCAAATGTCCGGTTATTCTTGACATTTCACAGACCATGGTGCGCAGGTATCTGGCCCGCAAAGGCACCTCAATTGCCAGCAATTTTTCCACAGCCTCACAGTAACCGACATTATTAGCCATGGCGGCTATGTAATCCAACCGGTCGGTAAGTACCAGATTCTGCACATAGCTTCGATGTTCAGCCAGCTTTTCAAATCCCCTGTGCAAATATCCTACCTGAGGCACACATTCCAGTATAGTTTCACCCTGCAGATCCAGATCCACACGAAGCACACCATGTGTGGCCGGATGCTGCGGCCCCATCCTTATCCGGTAATGGTCTTCATTACCGGCAGGTACCGGTATATCAATATTCATTGCTTTACTCATGTTTGCCTATCTCATGATCTTTTTGATAAAAATCAAACCTGCTCAGTTCTTTGCTCTTGACTTTCAGCTCTTCATAACCAGTCCATTTCCCGTCACCGCGCAACGGGTATTCTTTACGTAACGGATGTCCTTCCCAGTCATCGGGAGTTAGAATTCGTCGTAAATCAGGATGTCCATCAAAATGGATCCCCATCAGGTCGTAACACTCGCGCTCCAGCCAGTCGGCACCGATCCACAGCGAAGTTATCGACTCAATGGAGCAGTCATCTTCCGGCACCTGTGCCCGCAGCCTGATCCCCTGTTTTTCAGCTATGGAATAGAGTTGATACACCACTTCAAAACGTTCGTTATACGGTTCAACAGTTGCTTTTCTTTTTGAATTATCCACACCGGTGAGACACATCAGGTGATTCATGGAACATTCATCCCGCAGATACCTGCATACATCAAGGATATGATCACGCTTGATCAGCACACCATTCTGGCCCCGGTGCTGGTAACTGTCCAGCACATCATCGGAAAAATTATTCCGTAACTTTTCGACTATGCCAGTTGACTCCATCGCCCCTGCTCCCCGTTAATTTTTTCCTGCAGTTTAATAAGACCCTCGAGAAGTGCCTCCGGTCGAGGTGGACAGCCGGGTATGTAGACATCCACCGGCAGAAATTCATCTCCTCCCTGGACAACAGCGTAGGTATCAAACACTCCGCCACTGCACGCGCATGACCCCATGGCCAGAACATAGCGGGGCTCCGGCATCTGGTCATACACGCGGCGAATCACCGGAGCCATTTTCTTGGTAATGGTTCCGGCCAGGATCAGACAATCCGCCTGACGCGGACTGGCGCGAAAAATAATACCAAAGCGATCCAGATCATTGGTCGAGGCACCGGCAACCATCATTTCAATGGCACAGCAGGCCAGGCCAAAGGTAACCGGCCACATCGAACCGCTACGCCCCCAGTTGATAATCTTATTGAGCGGGCCGACCAGAGCACTGGCGCCGGGAATAAACCTGACACCATCCTCTATCTTGACCAGATCACTGTTCATTTGTCCCATTCCAGATTCCCCTTTTTCCAGGCATAAATAAAGCCGACAAGCAGCAGAATGATGAAAATAAACATTTCCACCAGGGCAAACAATCCCAGCTTGTCATAGACCAGGGCCCACGGATACAGAAAGATGGCTTCCACATCGAAAACGATAAAAAGGATAGCAATCGTATAAAATTTAACCGAAAACCGCATGCGCGGTGCTTCGGTTGGTGGATTACCCGATTCATAGGCCACCAATTTTTCAAAATAAGGTCGCTGCACCCTGAAATATTTACCTATCCAGAGTGTAATCGCCCCAAAAGCAATACCAACCAGTAACAGCAACAGTATGGCCAGATATTCCGAGGGTAAATATGAACCGGGCATAATTTTCTCCTTATGAGGTAGTCAGGTATTTAGGCTGAAGACCGAAGGTGAAGGGCGAAGGAGGAACTTTTTGCTTCAATCTAAGAACCTTCAGCCTAAACACCTGACTATCTCTTATGGCTTATGGCTCGTAGTTGATGGTTCCGCTATCAGCTATGAGCCATGAGCGTTGTGGACTAACTCCTATGCTGCAGAAGCTGTTCGGCAAACTGCTGCCGTTTTGTATCGGATGACTTATCCGGCGTAGTAAATTCCAGGCATCCTGACAAACATTTTGTTACACATGCCGGCTCAAGTCCTTCATCAATTCTGTCTTTACACAGATCACACTTGCCGACTTTACCGGTCTTACCGTCCCACTGCGGCACTCCCCAAGGACAGGCGGTCATACAGGCCTTGCATCCCACGCAGAGATCATCTTCAACAAAAACAATCCCGTCTTTGTCACGCCGCTGCATGGCCCCTGTGGGACAGGCTTCAACACACCACGGATTTTCACAGTGAAAACAGGCCATATAGACGAAATCTGAAATCGGCATACCGTTCTTAATCCTGGGACCGACCTCCATGATTTTGCAGTAGTACGCGTTTTTTGCAGAATCGTTTTTGTCTTTGCAATGTGCTTCGCAGGCCCGGCAACCGATACACCGTTCCACACGCTGCGTTACATAATATTTACTCATGGTTTCAAACCTCCATTTCTTATTCGCACTTGGATAAAATCTCAGCAATCAGCATTAAAAAATCTATGCTTCGGGCGGTTTCTCACCGCGGCGTATGGAAACAAAGGCTTCACACAGATTCAAGCCTCCGCCCGCCTCATCCATTTTATCAAGGAGTCCGGTCATCAAACGTTGATCGCTCACTCCTTTGTTGTACGTTCTTGTCTGTTTTGGAACCTGTCGGTCGAAACCATGAATCATAAATACAGCTTCAGGATGGATAAAATCGGTTACGTGAGCCGGGGCTGTTCCCGTGTACCCGTCTTCGCCGGTCACATCCACCCAGTCGCCATCCTTGATCCCCAACTCCTCCGCCTTTGCCGTATTGATCGACACATAATTATACGGCATCATCTCATTTAAGAGAGGGTTGTTTTGGGTATGACTGTGGGTATGCAGGCCGCAACGGCCGAACACAAGGCGAAATTTGTCCTCAGGCGGCTTATCAGGGCTCTGGTAGGGTTTTAATGATTCCAGGCCACACTTTGTTAACTTTTCGCTTATTATTTCAATCTTTCCGGACGGAGTTTTAAATTTACCTTCCAGGTTGTCAGGTTCAGGCGGTATGGGGGTGTCCGTTAATGAGATAAATCCCTTTTCATCGAAATCTTTAACAGTGTACCCTGTCGGTTCAAGCTGCCAGTCCCAAAGCTCCTCGATGGTATCGTACGGAAAGTATTCACCTACATCGAGACGCTCAGCCAGTTGCTTAAAAATATACCAGCTTGGTTTCACGTCAAAAACAGGATCAACAGCTCTCTGACGTCTGGCAAGTCGCGGTTTCGCTCCTTTCTGCACAACAATATGATTGTCACGCTCCAGGAAAGTGGCATGCGGAAGGATCACATCGGAAAACCATCCATATTCGCTGTAATGCACATCAATGGAAACAAGCAACTCACATGTATCAAGTAATTTCTTTTGTGCCTCGGGATCCGGCATCTGAGTAAAAGGATCATGCCGCATGGCGACCCACGCCTTAACCGGATAGGGTTTACCGGTCTCCAGGGCATTGAAATTCAGATGGGTCAGACCGGGTCCCTTATCAAATTGCATATATTTTGTGCCGACGCCGTCAGCTCTTTCAATATCAGGTTTTCCGCAGTCAAGTGCTCTCGGAGGTTTTTTTCCACAGTCTGCAACTCCTCTTGGAATAAGCAACCCCCCTTTTTGTTCAATGGAACCCATCAGCGCATTGATGGTATGAATCGCGCGGCTGGCGTAAAACGAATCCCGGTAACGGGTTAACATCCAGCCGGGATGAAAAATGATATTTGGCCGGTCCTCATCTATTTCCTGGACAAAATCCTTAATTGCGCCTTCTTCAACTCCACACTCTTTCGCAGCCCAGGCCGGTGTATACTGTTCGACAAAATCGGATAATTCACTAAAGCCGGTAACCCATTTACTGACAAAGTCATTATCATAGGCCCCTTCTTTGATGATCTGGTGCAGAATACCAAGGCACAGGGCATAGTCCGTTCCCGGACGCACCAGGAAAAACCGGGATGCCTTATTGCTTGTCTTGGTCTGCCGGACATCTATATAGGTCAGGCGACCGCCGTTATCAAGCATATCAAGGGTTTGTCGATTCTCGGGAATGCGCAAAGAATCAAACATATTACGACCAAAGAGCACCAGATGTTTAGAGCTCTTGATATCATACTGGAAACCTTTTCGTCCCACTCCATTAATTGACAGACTGGCATGATGGGTGTTACGACCGCAGGTATCATCGTGGTTGGCATAATTCGGCGAGCCAATGGCGTGGCAAAAGGTTTTATACATACCTTGCCAGGGGCCACCCCTCGAAGAAACAATTATAGATTCAGCGCCATATTTTTTCTTGATCCCTTTTAGTTTGTCACCTACATAATCAAGGGCCTCATCCCAGCTTGCAGAGCGCCATTTACCCTCACCTCTTTCACCTGCCCGGATAAGTGGTTGCTGAGGTCTCTGCCGGTCTTTTATCAAGGCAATACCGGCTGTTCCCCGTGCACAGAGGGCACCGTTCAACAAATGCGGGTTTCCCTCGATCCAGGTTACCTTATTATTTTCAGATTCTGCGCGGATAGGACAACGAACCGTACACATCCCGCAAATGGTGTACACAGATTTCTTCATTAGTTTTATCTCCTTATATACTTTTTCTTACTTACAAACCGACAGTCTTCATTTACGGGTGTTCCTTTTCAAATTGATTAATGATAAGGTCGTGAAACATTAATCTCAGGCTGTGTCGACCATTACGGATTTAACCGGTTGATTAAAGACACTTGATTTTCGGCTGATCAACTTCTTACCGACAGCCCATGCAAGGTATGTCAGCAAAAGGGTGATTACATAGTAAAAGACGGCGCCGACCATGACCGGTTCACCGCTAAATGACGGCATGCTGAACAGATAACCTTTACCGAATAAACGAGTGAGTTCCTCGGCCCTGTAATACTCATTGATATAGGCGACCATAACAAAGATCGGCAGGACATTACGAACGAGTCCCAGCAGGAATCCTTCAAGGAAATAATCGTAGTAAGCTCGGTTCAATTTTGCCTGGTCGATATTTCTGGCAAGCCTTTTTGCCTTGTCAGAATCTTCACCTTTCATGGCTTCTTCACGAATGCTGAACCAGTGTTTAAACTCTTTTTCCAGCTCAACGTAGCGTTTGGTGATAATAACCCTGTTCAAAAACTTGGTTATCAGGACAGTTAGTATAGCAAGCAGGGTCAGAATAAAAATCGGGCCGAATACATGCAGCGGTGTCAGCAGCTGGTCAAGTAACGAGGCCCCATACTGAATCATGGCCATTATATTGTTCCATAAACTGTCCATGAACGCATCCATATCGATTCTCCAGGGGTCCCGGCAGAAAACTGCAAGTTTTCCGCCGGGACAGGGTTGAATTAACGAATTCTATTCCTTAGATCCAGATCTCAATCTTCAAGAAACGGAAGAAGAGGAAGAACAGGGTACAGGCCAGAATAATTTTGAGGGCCTTTTCACTGAACATTTTCTGGCAACGGCTGCCAAGCATTCCACCGGCAAAACCACCGATAATAATAGCGACGGCCAGCATCAGATCCGGCAGATAACCATTCATCACATAGCCGATAAAGGAACCAATACTGGAAAAACAGGTGCCGATCAAAGAGATTGGCACGGCCACATACATGGGCAGAGCAGCAATGGTCGTCATCATCGGGACCAGCAGAAAACCACCGCCAATACCAAAAGCTCTCGATACAATACCTACGATGATACCGAGAAAGGCGAAGAGCAGGGGATTAATCCGGAATTCCTCGCCCCAGAACTTAAAACGGTAATCCATAATACCTGATTTTACCGGTTCGATGGATCCCATTTCCATGGCTTCGCCGGTCTCTTTCGCCTTCTTGACCGCGGCGTTGAACTTCTGGGTCATGGCCTTGATGTTCTTGCGCTTGTTCATAGCCGCAGGGGTCATTTCCATGAGGGTCTTAACACCCATGATGACAACCAGAACACCCAGCCACTCCTTGTAGGCCGTCATGGAGACATATTGGGTTACAAATTTACCGAGCCAGATGGAACCGATGAAAATACCGGCACCAAAGGAGAGGCCGACCGGCCAGGCAACACGCTTTTCTACCACGGCAAAGCGGTAGAAAGAGCCAAGCGGGGAGAAAAGAGTAAGAGCAATATTTGACGGACGCAGAACGTTGGCAGCGTTGATACCAACCGGACCTGCGGTCTGGACAACCAGGGCCTGGAAAGCACCCATCAGCATACCACCGGCAGCACCGATCATTGAAAAATAGGTGCCGACTAAAATGGCGCCGATGATAATCCAGAGGGGATTCATGTAACGATAGCCTTTAGCCAGCCAGAAACCGTTCTTTTCTACAGTAAAGGAAGCACCTTTTTCGCCGTTGACATAGACATCAAAGGGAGTGTTCGGCGCAGTATGACGAAAGGTTGCAAAAGAAGCGGTGTATTTACCGGTCTCCTTATCAAGCTTGATGGATGTACCCTTGTCCCAGTAATTGCCGGTAGAGGCATCACCGATAACACTCCTGGCAAAGATGACGACTTTGCCAACCTTGTTGCCCTCTTTGACTACGGTATTAATACCATATTTGTCCTCGTGGCCCCATCTGAACATATTCCACTGCTCAGCTGTCTTGATCGGGCCCATCATGTCCTTGGCACCCACATCATCAAAGCTTTTCTTCAGCTTAAACATGGTGGTGCTGTAGATACCTGTACCTTTTTTGAATATAAAAGAAGGACCGCCGAATTTTTTATCCGCATCCTTACCAAAGGCATCCCTGTTGGAGGTCAACATATAAAACAGGGGCGGAATTTCCGTGTCCAGGGTAAAGCCGGCTTTTTTACTCTTTTTCGGCATTTTCTTTTTCTCATAGGTCCCCATAGACTTTTGTCCGGCAAACTCCGTCATGGTTCCTTTAAACAATGTCTGCTGGGCAACAGCTATATAGAGCTCCTGGCCCGGGGCAATAGTGCCTTCAAATGTTACAATATCTCCAGCCTTAACTTTATCGGCTGAAACCTTGACCTCGGCAAAGCATGGACCGTTTAACAGAAAAACCGCGATGAACATCAAACCAATTGATGGCCAAAAAAACTTCTTCATTATTTCCTCCCAATATGTGTAATAATTCCAGACTGCAACAATAGTGATTTTCTCCACCATACAATTCAACTCCTTCTCTCAGTCCCTCCTT